>SLQE01000278.1 GCA_007131635.1 Bacteroidota bacterium
AATCGTCCCGCTTCTTCTTCTCCTCCCGCTATATACCTATGCACGATCTCAAGACCTTCTCGCTGTCCGGGCCAAACGAGCAGTGCATATGCCTCATCAAACGAACACCACCTGTATTCTGCGTGTTCTTCCGAAAGTTGCGGAACAAGTGACGTTTCAACCTCTGCGGCAAAGATCGGTGAAAGATTAACCGTATCGTAACCCGGGTCGTAAAAAACCGATACATACGGTACCGTAAAAAAACGTTCCGCCGATAATTTCGTTTCCTCGCGCATTTCACGGTAAGCAGCGATGTATGCCTTTTCGTCTTCATGGATACCGCCGGTCACGAATTGCCAGATGCCGGGATATATATCCTCCGACTGAGACCGTTTTAACAACAGATAGCGGGGGATATTATTGTCTCTGTAATAAATACAGATCTCTACGATTTTACATTTGACATCAGCCATTTTATCTCAGAATAAGAACCGGACGACAATAAATCCGCCGATGAGAAGTACCATAAATGCAATTGCAAAGTAATCGAAATATTTATCGATATAAACTTTAATTTGTGCTCCAAGGAAATAGAAGAATGTCGCAACAAGGAAAAACCGGAGCGAGCGACCGATCAGCGATGCAAGTGCCAGTGTTCCGAGGGGTATCGTTAAATTAAATCCCGCGGCAATGGTAAAGACTTTGAAGGGGATCGGTGTAAATCCCGCAAACAAAATTGCGAGGAAGCCATGCTCCCGGTATTTCACCAGCACGGTCTCGAAGTGTTCCATCGCTCCGTAAAACTCCAGGATACGCGAGCCGATCAATTCGAAAAATGCATATCCGATATAGTAACCGAGAAACGCTCCCAGGACCGAACCGATTGCACAGACCAGTGCAAAGATGTACGATCGTTTCGGATACAATACGGCAAGTGCAAGCAAGAGTGCATCGGGTGGTATGGGAAAGAACGATGCTTCGATAAAAGCTATAAAAAATAACGCCCACAGGGCATACGGCTTGGCGGCAAATGATTCAACCCATATTTTCAGATGCCGGATACCGCCAATCATTTTACGCAATAATGTTGTACTCCCTTAAAAAAATTCTATATGTAAACAAAACATAGTAATATAGAAAATTTTAAGGGTTATCTCAACTTATTTGATGAAATTTACCACAGAAATTTACAAAGGTGGAAGGGTATCGAGAAATCCGGATGACGTGGATCTCCGGGGATTACAATCTGTGATGATCGCGTGCATTTCCCCCGACGGGATGGAGAGTGTGTGAAAAGTAGTTTTTCTGTCACCCTGAGTGATGGATTTTCATACTTTGACTCCGCTCAGTATGACAATCTCCCATGATAATAACACAGTACAACAGCGTGCGGGCTGTCAGGCTGAGCGCCGTGCCTGCGGCAGGCAGGGAGTCTGGCAATGACATGGTTTGTGCTACTCGATTACCGCCTCACCCCCTTCGCCCACGCACAATATTAAATTATTATCCGAGAAGTTCCTCCAATCTTTTTTTGAGATCCTCACCGCGAAGCCCGTCTCTTTGCAATACTACCCCGTCCTTATCGATCAGAAACATATTCGGCCAGAATTGAATGTTGTATAGTTTGTGAATTGTTGTCTCCTGGTCATCGAGGACCTGCATCCATTGCATACCTTTCTCTTCTGCGTAATCGACAAGTTTTTGGTTGTCCCAGTTGCTTGCGTCTGCATCATTACTGATACCGATCATTACAAAATTTTTATCGCCGAACATATCGTATACTTCTACCAGTTTTGGGATTTCCTGTACACACGGACCGCACCAGCTTCCCCAGAAATCAAGAAGTATATACCGTCCGCGGAAATCCGAGAGACGATACTGCTCGCCGGTAACCGTTTCAAAAGAAAAATCAGGTGCCGGTTCACCCACAAATTCAGCCATCATCGCCATTATACGTTCCATGTTTTCCCGTTCACGTTCCCTGCGTTCCTCCGGAGTCAGGAGCATGTATTTTGCCTGAGACTCAACCGATGACAACCGTTGGGATCTGTTCTCTACGGGAATTGATTCGATGATCTCAAGAATTTTCGCATTAACCGACTCACTCAGGCCGGTAACGGCGGGGTCATCGTGTTGCTCACGAAGCGATAGCATGATCACACGATTGATATCGCTAAGACTGATGGCCTGATGGCTTAATAGCGTGTCGCCGAACTGCTTATGTAAATCTGCAAAGTGACGATTCGCTTCTTCCGCCAACTTGACAAGCATTTCCGGTGAAGTCGTATCAAAGAACCGGAACCGCCAATAGACTACCTGCGCTGTAAAATGATCCGGGTAGTCCTCAATTTCTCTTTGGATTTCCCCGAGAATTTTCGAATGATCTTTACCGGCCATAACAAGAAAATCGATGTTCCGGAATCTCGCTCCCCGCACCGGTCTTCCGTCATCATCATATACATATGAGACATACGTTTTCCGGTCATTATAGTCGTATCTCTCACCGTCGGTAAAGTAGTATGAAATAAGTGATGCATCGGTTGGAATGGGAATCCTTGCCTCCCTGAGATTTCCCCGCCTGACCATTTCAACTTCGCTTGCCCTGCCTTCATCGGGATCGAGAACATTTTGAAACATATCTTCTTGTTCTCCTTCACCGGCCAATCTCTGAACAACTCTTGTTCCCCAGTAGTCGAACGCATACACGACACTGATTTGATCAGCATCCGTGAGAATGCCCGTGATTTCGGGATCATACTGTAACAGGAAAGTCTTGCCGGCAACCGGGGTCTCTGTCACCGGTGACGCGCAACCTGCCAGAAAGAGAAGAATTAGAATTACAGTGGGAGTTTTCATAGCGGTTTTCCTTCGATAGTGTGTGTAATATCAAGATAGTCGGAATTAATAGTTGATATTCTTTTTATTTCATACTTGAGATTACCCTAAAAAGGTTGAGTAACCACGCCTGCCTGCCGCAGGTAGGCATTACTCGGATTATCTCTTATATTTTTAATAAATAATCCGTGTAATCCATGGCGATAGATATTAAAAGGCGCTTTCTAGAGTAGACTCATGCTTGCTAATAAAATTATCTATAGTTTAAAAGTCGCAATCATTCAGTAGCTTCCAATACAGCAAGTCGCATGCGAGCCTGACTTTCATTCACACTGCGTTCATCGATGAAGCGCCGGTATAGCTGTATTGCTCTTTGCCTGTAATCATTTTCCGGCGACATCAATTTCATATACAATAATCCGAGCCGGTCGATATCACTAAAGGCTAATTCCCTAAAACGTTCCCGGACGGCCTTCTCATATGCTTCGATAGCATCGGTATATCGTGGGGGATCGTAATAATGCTCATATATGAATCCGATTTCATTATATGAATAGATATCGCGGAAAGCGTCAATTCCTTTTCGAAGAACAATAACCATAGAGTCAGCTAATGCAGGTTGCATCTCCTTTTCTGCATTATCGTAAAGCTGCCGGTAGGATTCCGCTAACAAGGTATAGAGTGTACGGAAACGGAAAGGGTCTTTTTCCTCTACGATCCATCCATATGGTATGGCTTTGGCATATTCAGACTGTCTAAAATACTCATAAAAAATTGACCATGCTCGTAACACTTCCTGGTCAACTTCAGATACTTCCCGGTCCGGTTTGCCTTCAGATACTCTGAAGTGAACTGGTATCGATACTCTTACACCGACGGGAACGCCTCTCTGCTTCCCCGGAGTAAATTTTGCCTGTGCAACCGCCTCCGCTGCTGCTTCACCAAGTCCCGCGCCCGGATCACGAACAACCTCGGTCCGCACAACATCTCCATCTTCATCGATATATGCAAATACATACACAACACCTCCGATGCCTTTCTCTCTTGCAGCTTCAGGATATCGGATTCGTTGTTGAATAGATTCAATGCCGCCGATTATTGCGGGCATTTCTTCTACTGCGAGGTAGAACGTTGCTTGCTCGGTTTCGGGTTTAGATACCTTCGGTAATTCTGATTTAGTTTCTTGTATTCTTCGAGCGAGCATTTCCAATATCTGTTCCATTCTCGCCAATTCAAGCTCTTTACCTTGAGCGGGGGTTCCCAGCATCTGTTTTGCTATGTGTTCAATATTGTTAAGCTGTTCCAACCTTTTATCCCGTGGAATGGCCTCGATAGTTTGGATAATAGTGGAGTTCACCACTTCTCTCAAATCGGTTACCGCAGGTTCATCCCATTTCCCCCGAAGCGAAAGACGCATAATACGATTGAAATCATTAAGGGCGAGTACTCTATAATTTAATACCGTATCCCCATACTCATTGTGAAGATCGGAAAAATGACGCATGGATTCCTCCATCAACAACATAAGTTCCTCGGGTGAAACCGTATCGAAAAATCGGAAACGCCAGTAGACAACGTGAGCAAGAAAATGATCCGGATAGTCGCGAATTTCGTCCTGTATCTCATCAAGAATTGCCGGAAGTCCTTCGCCTGTCATGATTAGGAAATCGATGTTTCGGAATCTCGCACCCCGCACCGGTATACCATCCTCCCCATACACATAAGATACATAGGTTTTACGGTCGTTATAATCGTGTCTCGTACCATCGGTAAA
>SLQE01000056.1 GCA_007131635.1 Bacteroidota bacterium
CCTGATCGAGGCCTGCCTCTGCCTGCAGGACGGCGGACCTTGCATTCTCAAATTGTGTTTTGATCGATTCATACTGTTGACTACTGATTGCCCTTTCCTCGAATAATCTTCTTGACCGGTTATATTCTGATTCAAGGTTAGAAAAAGTAGTTCGGGCAGCGGTGAGTCCTGCCTCTGCCTGGTCTACACTCCGTGCAAGAAGAGTGTTTTCGATGATTGCAAGTATCTGATTTTCGCGTACCATGTCACCCCTGTCTGCTCTGAACTCAACAATACGTTCAGCCACCTGTGACAGTAACCTTATATCCCGTTGTGCACGAATATCTCCGGTAAATCTGAATACCTGTTCAGCTTCACCGGTTCCGACTACCATTGCATTTACCACAACGGCCCGTCTGCTGTCATCAAGCGTATCTCTGTCGCTGCATCCTGTGAGTACTGTTAGCAATAAGGTGGCCAGCAAACCAGGGAATATGTATTCAAATATTTTAAAAGTCTTATTAGTTACTACTATTGGTTTCATATTATTCATACCCTTCGATAATTGATTCAACTTCCAAAACTCCGACCGCCCGTTCAAGTTTTATTGAAGCGGTGTTAAAATTGTATATTGACTGAAAATAGCTTGTGGTTGCCTGTGTAACCGAGAGCTGCGCGTCGATTACTTCAAGCAATGTCGCTGCACCTTCCTCGTACAATAGATTTGCGAGCCGGAGCCCTTCGGCGGCCTGTGCCATAACCCTTTTCTGCGATTGAAGTATCTCATATGTCTCGACAAGCTCGTTGTAAATCGCTCTGATTTCGGTAGCTATGAGGTTTCTGATATTCTTTTCCTGTATCTCGGATTTTTGAAGTTCCGCCCGGGCTTCCTGAAACCGCGCCCGGCTTCCGAAACCATTGAATAGTGGAATTTGTACCGAGATCTCGGAATTTGAAAACCGGATGAAATCATCATATCCGATATTCAAATCATCACGAAGTGCCTGCCATTGCACTGCCGAAGAAAAAACTACTCTGGGTAAAAATTCACTCCGGGCAACACGAATATTTTTACGGTTGATGTCTTGTTGTAATCGCTGCATTTGATATTCCGGTCTGTGCATGTATGCCCGGTCGATGAGTTCTTCAATATCGGCCTCTATCATTGTTTTGGCACGCGGTTGAAATGAACCGCTTACCGAAATACGTTCGTGTTTTTCCATCCCGAGAAGATCTTTCAGGTGTTCGATTGCAACCTCAAAACGATGACGGGATTCGGTCAGTGTGGGTTTGATTGTTGCAAGCTGTACCTCTGCACGCAATAATTCAAACCGTGATGCTGCTCCCTGTTCATAGCGGCGCTCTACCTGGTCGAAATTCACCCGGGCATTTTCAACAGCCGTTTCTGCGACATCCATTAAACTTTGTGCTAACAGAACACCATAAAATGCGCTATAGACGTTTTGGATAGTTTGCTGTTCGACGGAGTCATATGAGTGTTGTGATATTTTTACGGCATCGTTTGCAATGCCTATACCTGCACGTACAGCTCCGCCGGTATAAATCGGTTGCTGTAAGATCAATCCACCGGTTACGGTATTCTCAACGCCTGTACGAACGCGTATTTCACCATTTGCACCCGGGAAACCGGCGGGAGGTGAAAATACGAATTCCGGTAATTCCCAGCCCCGTTGATAATTACCGACCAACGAGAGAGAGGGGAGAGCGTTCGACCGGGCAGTTGAAAGCGTATATTCTGCCTGAAGGATGCTTTTTTCGGCGAATCGGATCTCGGGGTTCCGTTGAATCGCTATCCGGAGTGTTTGGTCCAGTGTCAGTGTCCGCTGCGAAAATAAAGGTTCCGTATTCGTTACGATTATACCGAGTACGATTACTATGTGTATTGCTTTGAGGTATATCATATATTTGATTCCCTTCTTCGGAGTCCGTTTAAAAATAAATCTACAAATCTGCGTAGTTCTTTGGAAAGGAGAGTGATATGTTCATCATCTCCGATAATATCTCTGGATTGATTGTCACGAATGACGAGCGCATCGAATTTTAACGCTGCTATTGTTACATAAAACACACGCGCGGCAAACCGGGCATCGGTTGCAATAAATTCTTTTCTTTGTATACCGTCAGCCAGCCAGCGCTCCAAATATTCCTCTTCTTTTGCCCGGAACTGATTGTGAACTTTCACGACGTCAGGATGGAAGTCAAGAAATGCCTGGCGTGTCAATTCTCCTAAAAGGATAAATTTTTTCAAACTTTGAATCTGCATCTCTGCATACACGTAAAACTTATCGGATGGAGAATTAAGATCTTTGACAGAATTTTCCAGTATTTTATAGAACGCCGTTTGTTCTGAATCAATTACAGTCCGGAATAATTCAGATTTACCGGAGAAGTAATTATAAAGCGTGGGCTTTGTGATCTCACAATCTTTGGCAATTTCTTCCATTGTGGTTTTCGAATAACCATAGCGGAGAAAATGCTTGCGAGCCATAAGTACAATATTCTCTTTTCGATCCATATGTTCCTTTACTGATTAACTGTAATAGTAAGTAGTAAATATTAATAATTATTGACTTAAAGTCAATAAAATATTAGGTATTTACGTATATATTCTTAACGAATTACTAAAATCGTTAATAGTAAAACATCGGATTGGATTGAAAAGTTCAGATAATCGGATAGTGTTAAGTTTACAGGGTAGGAAGTCCGGGATGGACTATCGAGAGAAAAATTCTGTTATTGTCTTTTTAGGTATTTTATTAATAATACCTCGAAAATGAATACCCTCTTCTTTGCAGTTCACGCTCATGATTTCGAAAGAACTGTTGAATCGTTTTCATCGAAACCGGGAACGTAATACCATACTCTATTCTTTGGGTAGGTACGATAAAAAGGTCACCCAGGTATGGCCTCAGAAAATCCAAGTCTTCGGGATCGACATCCGGCGGTGTAACTATCATCTCAGTTGATGCGGAACCCGCACGTGCCAGACCGATCCATTCCAGTTCACCCGTTTCACCGCGTACGGCCAGGATAAGCCCTCCGCTGATACCCTCATTAAATAATGCATCAAGTATAAATGATCCGCGACGATCACGGTTTGGATCGCTGACAATGCCGCGTGTTACCATTTTGTATCCTTTTGGATAACCGAGAATGTATGTGAAAGATCCCCAGGATAGTCTCGATGGATCGCCGCCGGGGATTCGAAGTGTGGGAACTCCGACCGGTACGTTATCGGATCCATGTTTAACACCGATTAATGCAATATCATTTTGTTTATCGCTTGCGAGTACGTCGAACGCGCCAAATTGTGGCATATCATAAATTAAATTGATCTGGCTCCTTTTTATCGAAATTTGTTCTATGTACTGTGGATCGGATCTCCTTCTGCGTTGGTCAGGATCTTTATAATAACCGATGATTGTATCCGGAAATTCAATGACGTGATTGTTTGTTATAAGTGCCGTCTCAGTCAGTGTGCTGGCAACTATAACCGCTGTGCCCGCTTTCGTATTTGTGAACGATAATGTCTCAACGGCTTTGTTGTAGGTCTCCGGCTTATTTATGTCGGCATCGGTAATTCGGCTTTCCGGGGAGAAGATAAATATTTCATAGTGTCCGGTGACATTGACACGTTTCACAGACCGGAATATGCGTTCCAGTTCTCTCGACATATCCTGAACGGGATATCCGGTCTGATAGTATGCCTGAGGACCCCGGTCGGTTATAATTATATCTCTGCTGCAACCATATGAGTTTAATAGTACAAAAACAGCTGTCAGTATTAAAAAACCCGGAAAGAAATATGTTCTATACAGTGTTTTCATCGCTGGCTTATACGTTATGAGTTTCACTATAAAATATACGGAAATTAAATCTATTTGTTATACACGGTTTGACCGGGGTAGATCACATCCCGTTATGTACGCATCATCCGAAGCCACTCGATCAATAACCGTACACCGATTCCTGAGGCACCTTTCTGTGTATAGTCTGCATTTTCAGCGAGAATTGCGGTGCCCGCAATATCAAGGTGTACCCAAGGATAGTCGTCGACGAACTTTTTTAAAAACCATCCGGCAGTGATGGCTCCGGCCCATCGTCCTCCCATATTTTTCACATCGGCGATATCACTTTTAATGAGTTTCTCATATTCATCGTACAGCGGGAGTTCCCATACACGTTCATAGGATCGTTCTCCTGCTGCTTTGAGAGATTCGATAACGCTGCTATCGTTTCCCATCATTCCGGTTGCATAATGACCGAGAGCAACAACACAGGCACCGGTCAATGTCGCGAGATCGACAACTGCTTTCGGTTTGTATCTCTTCGCAAAAACCAGGGCATCGGCGAGTATTAATCTGCCCTCGGCATCCGTATTATCAACCTCGACAGTTTTTCCGTTCATAATCCGGATGACATCGCCCGGCCGAATGGCCTTACCGCTCGGCATATTTTCACACGCAGGTATTAATCCGACAATATTAACCGGAAGTTTCAGTGACGCTGCGGCTTGCATCGTGCCTATAACCGCAGCCGCCCCGCTCATGTCCATCTTCATATCACCCATGCCTGCAGAAGGTTTTATGGATATACCGCCGGTATCGAATGTTATTCCCTTCCCAATCAGCACATATGGTTTCTCAAGCCTTTTTCCGCCATTCCATTCTATGATAACAAACCGGGGCGGGCGTTCGCTTCCTTTACTGACTGATACTATACCGCCCATCTTTAATGATTGAATTTTTTTCTCATCAAATATTGTGACTTTACAGCCGGCTTTGCGGCATTCATCGCGGGCTATGGCGGCAAGTGTTTCCGGGTAGAGATCGATGCCGGGAGTATTTCCGAGATCGCGCGCCAGGTATACGCCTCTGCATATGTTTGATGCCTTATAAATACCTTCCTTTATATCGTTCAACGTATTCTTTCTGGACGCATTGAACGAAACCGTCTGCAATGGATGCGATCGTTGTTCTTCATCGGTAAAATAATGAGAAAATGTATATGTTCCGAGTGCTGCGCCTTCTGCTAATGCACAGGAAATATCCGCGAGCGAAGCATTCAATGGTACGTCATTATTTTCGAATATATCGAGCATGTATGCAACCGAAGAGAGCTTCATACGAACTGCCGTTTTTGCCGCTGCTGCTCCCGCACGCCGGAGATATTCAAGCGAGAGTTTTTCGCTCTCTCCGATACCACTTAGGATTATTCGCTTTGCAGAAAATATATCCGGAGTATATAGTACAGTCGTTTCGCCCTGTTTTCCTTTTATATCGTCAAGGACAGTCGGGACAATTGATTTGCCGAGTAATGCCCCGAGTTTACGTTTTATGGATTTCTTGTTTTTCTCATCCGACGGTATAAACATAATCAGTGCATCGGATTTTATTGAAGTGACTTCTTTACGCTCTGCTCTTAGTGATATCATATTGATCCCTTGTTTTCGTTACAGTTTTAAGGTAAGTATTTCGGTGCGGATGCCACAACACGACCCAGAACATCTTCAAGGTCTCCCCTCCATACAGTAGCCCCGGCCGCGTGTTGATGTCCGTTTCCCTGAAACTCTTTGGCAAGCTCGTTAACTCTGGTCGCTCCTCTTGAACGGAAACTTATCTTGATTTTATCATCCAATTCGGTGAAAAGCAGACCGATCTCAACAGTATCGATCTGCATGGCGTAATTTACAAATCCGTCGGTCTCAACAACATCCGTTCCGGTATCTTTGAACATCTTATCGGACACCTTCATGACCGCGACTCTTCCGTTGTGATAAAGTTGCAATGTCGCAAGTGTTTTGCCGAGCAAGATCATTCGGTTGACGGGTCCTTTTTCATAGACCTCTCTGTAAATCCGGGCAGGGTCCACGTTATAGTTCAGTAAGTCTGCTATCATTCCATGTGTGCTTTTACTTGTCTGCGGAAAACGGAATGAGCCGGTGTCGGTCATGATTGCCGTATACAATGCTACGGCAATTGTATCGGTAAGTTTATTATCCATGGCTCTCGAGAGGAGATGGTATACTATCTCACCGGTTGCGGCCGCTTTTTCATCGACAAGGTAATAATCGGCAAAATTGTCTTTATCAAGATGGTGATCTATAACGATTTTTGTACCCCTGGCTTCACGCACGGCAGCTTCCATATCCCCGAGGCGCGAGGGAACATTGGTATCCACGATGATGATACATTCTGCCTTACCGATGGTATTTTCATGGTTGTTGCTGTTGAAGACTTCAACCATCGAATTATCCGGATCGAGGAATTTGTAGTGACGGGGTGTAGCACTGTGATTAATACACCGGACGTCCTTGTCCGCCGCTTTCAGATATTCACGGAGCGCAATTTGCGATCCGAGACCGTCGCCATCGGGATTGATATGTGTCGTGAGGATAAACGATGTATATTTATTTAAGAGTTGTATTATTGAATCAATTTCCATGGTATATGCTTGCATTCATATAAAAAGAAACTGCTTCCCCTGGAGGGGAAGCAGTTCATATTTGAGTGTAATAAAACGGCAACATTATTTAACAACCCACGTTTCTCCCTTGTGCAGAAGCTTATCTAAATCACCCTCTCCACGCTTTTCAATTGCCTTTTGTATTTGTTTGTTCATCTCGGCATCATATGTCGGTTTATTTGCTTTCTTGAATATACCGATAGGAGTGGGGAGATTCGGATCGTAGGTCATGCTTGATAAAATATATGCGAGGACATCGTCATTTTTATTCTCGTCGTGTACAAGCAGATCGTTTTTCGAAAATTCGCCATTTTCGATATTCACCACTTTTGGGGTAAATCCGTCGAGTTTGATCCCTTTATCGCTGTTTGCGCCGAATACCAAAGGTTTACCGTGTTCCAGAAAGACGACGTTTTCTTCTTTTTGCCCCTTCTCCGTTAAATGGAAAAAGGCACCATCATTAAAGACGTTACAATTCTGGTATATCTCGATAAATGCGGTACCGGTATGTTCTGCCGCTGCTTTTATCATCGATTGTAAGTGTTTAGCATTGCGGTCGAGACTTCTGGCGACAAATGTACACTCAGCTCCCAATGCTAATGCCACGGGATTAAACGGATAATCGATCGAGCCCCACGGGGTTGATTTTGTGATCTTCCCGAATTCCGAGGTGGGGGAGTATTGTCCCTTTGTCAGTCCGTATATCTGGTTGTTAAAAAGAAGGATTTTTATATCCACGTTTCGTCTGCACACATGGATAAAATGATTCCCTCCGATACTCAACAGATCGCCGTCACCGGTTGCTACCCAGACAGAGAGTTCCGGTCGTGCCATTTTTAATCCGCTTGCGATGACTGCTGCCCGTCCATGGATACCATGCAACCCGTATGTATCCATGTAGTACGGAAATCGTGAAGAGCACCCGATTCCGGAAACCCACACGATGTCCTTCTTTTCAATGCCGAGATCCGGAAAAACACGTTGCGTTTGAGCAAGTATTGAATAGTCCCCGCAGCCGGGGCACCATCGCACATCCTGACCGGATTGAAAATCTTTTGCAGTATACTTTTTCGCTTCTTTTACCGCTGCTTCAGACATAATTATCCTCGTAATAATTCATCGATTTTAGTTTCAAGTTCAGCTGCTTTGAACGGAAGCCCCTGGACCTTGTTATATCCTATGGCAGGAACCAGATATTTCGCTCTTAGTACATTTAAGAGCTGGCCTTTATTCAATTCGGGTACAAGGATCTTTTTGAAATTATAGAGTATTTCACCAAGATTTTTGGGGAAGGGATTGATATACCTGAGATGGACATATGATACTGATTTTCCCTTCTTTCTTGAACGTTCAACGGCCGAGGTAATAGCACCATAGGTGCTTCCCCAGCCGATGATAAGGAGATCCCCTTCTTTATCTCCGTCGACAACTGCATCCGGAATATCATCGGCGATTCGTTCAATTTTTTCCGCCCGATAATTTACCATTTTCTGATGGTTCTCGGGATCGTAACTAATATCGCCGGTTTTATCCTCTTTCTCAAGTCCGCCGACACGGTGTGCCATATCGGGTGTCCCGGGAATAACCCATGGACGCGCAAGTGTTTTTTCATCCCGTGCGTAAGGCATAAAGTTTTCCGGATCGGTATGAAATTTAGCTTCGATCGGTTTGAGTTCGTCCGCATTCGGAAGGAGCCAGGGCTCGGCTCCGTTAGCGATATATCCATCAGACAGCAATATGACCGGTGTCATATATTTTATTGCAATACGCGAAGCTTCGAATGCCATTTGAAAGCAATCACTGGGAGTGGCGGCGGCGAGCACACATAATGGTGCTTCGGAATTCCGTCCGTAAATTGCCTGGAAGAGGTCAGCCTGCTCGGTTTTTGTGGGAAGGCCCGTACTTGGTCCGCCGCGTTGAATGTCCGCGATAACGAGCGGCAGCTCGATCATTACGGCCAGACCGACTGCTTCCATCTTGAGAGCCATACCGGGACCGCTGGTTGCGGTAATACCGAGAGATCCTCCATAGGATGCCCCGATTGCCGCGGTTATGGCACCGATTTCGTCTTCCGCCTGAAAAGTTTTTACCTTGAAATTTTTATATTGTGATAATTCGTGTAACACATCACTGGCCGGTGTGATCGGATATGCCCCGAGATACAGTTCAAGTCCGGACTTCCGGGATGCTGCAACGAAACCGAGGGCCATGGCTGCGTTTCCGGTGATGTTCCTGTAGGTTCCCGGTTTTAATTTCGCAGGTTGAATCTCATAGCGCGTTGTGAATATCTCGGTTATGTCACCATAGTGAAGGCCTGCTTTTAGCGCCCGTGTGTTGGCTTCTATAAGTTCCGGTTTGTCTTTAAATTTTGATTTAATCCACTCGAGAGTGGGTTCTATCGGACGATTATACATCCAGAACATTAGTCCGAGTGCAAAGAAATTTTTACACCGGTCGACGATCTTGGAACCAAGATTTAGATCTTCCAGGGCATTTGCCGTTAGTTTGCTGATATCAACACCATGGAGTTGGTAATTATTCAGCGAACCGTCTTCTAGCGGATTTTTCTCATAGCCGGCAAGTTTGAGATTCTTTGGCGTGAATCCCTGATTATTTGCGATGATGATACCTCTGTCGCGTAAGTGTTTCAGGTTTACACGCAGTGCGGCAGGGTTCATGGCGACCAAAACATCGCAGGTATCGCCGGGTGTATGAATTTTTCTGCTGCCGAAATGAATCTGAAAGCCGCTGACGCCGTACGTTGTTCCCGCAGGCGCTCGTATTTCCGCCGGAAAATCAGGGAAAGTATTGAGATCGTTTCCGGCTATAGCCGATGACGTCGTGAATTGAGTGCCGGTAAGCTGCATGCCGTCGCCGGAATCGCCGGCAAAATGGATTACAACTTCGTTTAGTGTTTCGGTTTTCTTTTCTGGAGTTGGTGTCGTGTTGTCCATTGTCGCCAATGATTTTTGTTGTACATATAATGGGTTATATTTAAAACATTTTGATGGATAGAAAAGTTCTTAGCTTATTCACGGACGGTCCATACTTTCACTTTTGCTTCCACATCTTTGTGAAGTTTCATTTCAACAGTATAGATGCCGAGGGCTTTGATGGGTTCGGGAATAACAATTTTTTTCCTGTCAATATCAAACCCCTTGTCTTTGAGTTCATCTGCGATCATTTGGGTCGTGACCGAACCGAACAATTTTTCGTCCTCGCCGACTTTCATTTGGATCGTGAGCGATACTTTTTCAAGTCCATCGCGTAATTTTTCGGCATGTAATTTATCTTTTTCGATTTTCCGATCGAGTTGTTTTTTCTGTGCCTCGAGCTGATTCAGGTTTCTTGTATTTGCCTCGTAGGCAAGTTTACGCGGAATGAGATAGTTCCGTGCATATCCGTTCTTTACCTCAACGACGTCACCGATTTCGCCGAGATTTTCGAGGTTCTCCCGTAAAATTATCTTCATGTGTTTCATACTCCGTTAAGTTTGAAATTTTGTTATCGGACCGCATCGTTCACAAACGGCAGAATTGCAAGATGCCGTGCGCGCTTTATCGACGCGACAAGTTGACGCTGATGCTTTGCACAGGTCCCCGTCACCCGCTTGGGAATTATCTTGCCTTCTTCCGTTATGAACCGTTGCAATTTTTTCTCGTCCTTGTAGTCGATGTAGATCACATCGTTTTCACAAAACCTACACGTTCTGCGACGTTTTACAGGCTGCTGTGTCTGTGTGGGACGCCTTCTTTGGTGTTGTACTCTCATAATATGTTACCTTTGTTACAGTTGTTTATGGTTTCAGAGATTGAGTCCACTCCTTTACGTCTGTCATTGGTTATCCATTTGGCAGAGCGTGCTCTGTTTTGATGGCATTGTTCCAAAAGCAGATATATCGGAGTGGACCCGGGATTGAAATAACAATCCGCTTCTCCGATTGAAATAAATTACCTTTTTAATTGTCCGGACCGGAAGTCGATATTACGACTTCCCGGACGGTTCATCAGGTGTATCAGCTTCTGCAAGATCGTCGGATGAGTTTGTATTCCCGTTGTTTGCTAACGATACATCATCCGATTTGTTGTTTTTATTCAGGAATTGAACTCTCCTGGCTTTTATTTCAACGACCTCGTGTGCATTACTTTCACCTATTTTCCATCTCCGGCTCTGCAATTCTCCCTCAATCAATACCGCACTTCCTTTTTGCAATAAACGATAACAACTTTCAGCGAGCTTATTGCGGGCGATGACACTCACAAAATGTGCTTCCTCCTGCATCTGCTCATTGTTGTCCCGGTATCGTTTGTTCGATGCAACGGTAAAAGTTGCTATCGAGTTACCGTTCTGTGTATTCCGGATGGCCGGATCACGGGTTAAATTCCCCGAAAGAACGACGTAGTTGATTGCGGGTGTTTTTAAGTCAGCCATTTTAAATCTCCCTCATTAATGAATGATTATGTTTTATTAATTCGGGAGTACGGGAACAGGTGCTGACCGCGAAGGACCTTTTTAAGGTTTTTCGCTTTCCTCATCCGATGCCGATGGTTCCTCATCATCGATATCCGGATCAGGTATTACCAAATCTTCTATTTCATCAAGCTCATCAGGATCCCGGGGTTTTAGCTTTAGAGATTCTTTTGCCTCTATCATTTTTTGATCTAGTCGTATGGTAAGATATCGCATTATGTTCTCATCATACTCGAAATTCCGCTCGAGATCGGTAATAAACCCACCATCCGCATCAAATTCCATGTATGCGTAGTATCCGTTATTCCGTTTATTTATGGGATACGATAGCCGTTTCCTTCCCCAGCGTTCTACCGATTTCACAGATCCTCCGCTCCTGGTAATCATATCCTCAACATTCTTGACGATATTCTCAATCTGATGTTCCTCCAGTGTTGGATTGATGATCACCGTTGTTTCATAGGTATTTAATTTGTTTTCCACAGGTATTCTATCACCTCCATTGTAATGTAATATAGTTAGTAAAATATTATAGTAACGGCGCTATGACAAGTGATACGACGGCCATTAATTTTATCAAAATGTTCATTGAAGGACCCGATGTATCCTTAAATGGATCACCGACCGTATCGCCGACGACGGTTGCTTTGTGTACGTCCGAGCCCTTACCGCCGAGATTTCCGGCTTCCACGAATTTTTTTGCGTTATCCCAGGCTCCGCCGGAATTTGCCATAAGGAGTGCAAGCAATACGCCGGTCAGTGTAGCCCCACCGAGCATGCCTCCGAGAGCTTCGGGTCCGAGAGTGAAACCGATGAGTACAGGTGCGAGGACAGCTACCAGACCGGGCAGCACCATTTCTTTCAACGCTGCGGTCGCACTGATGTCAACACATCGAGCGGTGTCGGGTTTTGCCTTTCCCTCCATTAAACCCGGTATCTCTTTGAATTGCCTTCGTACTTCTTCGACCATACTGAAAGCAGCTTTACCAACGGAAGTCATTGTCATCGAGGCGACCGCGAAGGGGATTATGCCTCCGATGAATAAACCGATTACAACAGTTGGCGATATCAGGTTAATAACAAGATCGGGTCCGCCGTGTGCGACTGCATTTGTGTAAGCTGCATATAGTGCCAGTGCAGTAAGTGCTGCCGAGCCTATCGCAAATCCTTTACCGATTGCTGCGGTCGTGTTGCCGAGTGCGTCGAGTCTGTCGGTAATTGAGCGGACATCTTTCCCGAGGCCCGACATTTCCGATATACCGCCTGCATTGTCCGCCACCGGTCCATAGGCATCGACCGACATCGTTATACCAACGGTTGCAAGCATACCGACGGCAGCGATTGCTATACCGTATAAAAATGCCACCTCGTATGCGATAAATATTGCACCGCAAATGAGCAACATCGGTATGATAACGCTTTCCATACCGATAGCAAATCCCGTGATGATGTTCGTTGCGACACCTGTTTTGCTTGCGTTTGCGATTTTGTGAATCGGTTTTCCGGCAGTGTAGTACTCCGTTGAAAGTCCGATGAGTGTGCCTGCAAGTGCACCGGCGAAAATTGCCCAAAAGACATTGTTCGACATATCAAGGGCATTCACTATAATAAAAGCATAGACAAGAAACAATATATTGCTGAAAAAAGCTGAATATCGAAGCACTGCCGCAGGGTCCATATTCTTCATAACCTTGATCGATGCAATGCCGAGTATGGAGGTTATCAATCCACCCATAACGAGCAGAAGCGGAAGGGACATGAGTGCCATCCGTATACTATCGACCGCATCTTCTAGCGCGGCACCGGACAGTGCTTCCAGACCGAGATGTGTTGCCCCCATTTCCATGATTATTGCGGTGGTTGCGGTTGCGGCAATTGCAACTGCGGCGATAATGGATCCGACATAGGACTCAAAAATATCCGCCCCCATACCGGCAACATCACCGACGTTATCTCCGACATTATCGGCAATGACCGCGGGGTTTCTCGGATCATCTTCCGGGATTCCCGCCTCGACTTTTCCGACGAGATCTGCCCCCACATCGGCGGTTTTGGTATAAATACCTCCGCCGACACGTGCGAAGAGGGCGATCGAACTAGCTCCCATAGCAAAACCGTTAATGACCTGTGCGGTTTCCGGGCGTCCGTAAATGAGAAATAGTATACCCACGCCAAACAGTCCGAGACTGGCAACCGACAAACCCATGACCGAGCCTCCATAGAATGCAATGCTGAGTGCTTTATCCTGACCGTGCGCACGAGCAGCTTCGGTGGTACGAACATTTGCTTTTGTTGCGGATTTCATTCCGAAGAAACCGGCGAGGGCCGAACAGACTGCACCGGAGATAAACGCCAAAGCAGTTGCCCAGCTGATGAAGATACCGAGTAAGATAAACACGACCAGTACAAATAATGCTAGTACTGAATACTCTCTGCGCAAAAAGGTCATTGCTCCGAGATGTATCTGGTCCGAGATATCGCGCATAAGGTCGGACCCGTCAGGTTGGCGTTTGATATAATTATACAAAAATAATGCTGCCAACAATCCGAAAATACCGAATATTGGTGCAAGTGACAAAAAAGATTCCATTATAACTTCCTTTTATTTAATGGGTTATTAGATTGTTCTTCATCCGCCACTGTATTAAAGCTATTCATAGCTTTAGGAATTCCCTCTTTCACTATTGTTATTATTGCTGCATCTGCCCGCTCAATCATAGATACAGCGTTCTGTTCTTCTTCCGGTTCGAAAGGTGACAATACGAAGTCGGCCGGGTCTATGTATAAAGAAAATGACTTTTCATTATAGATGCCCAGTCGAACACGCGCTATATCTTTCGTTTGCAAACTTTCTATTACGGAATCAAGTCCGTTATGTCCCCCTGAACTCCCGCCGGGCCGTATTCTGATCCTGCCGAGCGGAAGGTTAAAATCATCATACACTATGATGATATCCTGTGTTTTTACATTATATGTCTCTTGGACATCGTTGACTGCAGAACCGCTCCTGTTCATGTATGTTAAGGGGTAAAGGAGTAAAAGTCTTTCTTCCCCGCAAGTATTATCGTATAATCTATACCATCTCGTTAATTCAAGCGGTTTCGCACTCAATGTCCTCACAAGCCGGTCGATAACCCGGAAACCCACATTGTGTCTCGTTTGTTCGTATTTTTTCCCCGGGTTGCCGAGACCAACTATTAATCTCACTGCAATCAATCCGTTGATTGTATCTGTATTTATTCTTCTTTCTGCTCTTCTTCTTTCTTTCCTTTGCCGACCACTTCAGGTTCAGCGATCTCTTCTTCACCTTCGACCGGTTCAGCCGCCGGTTCTTTCATAACAGTGGGTGCGAGCACCGAAACGATTGTCGACTCTTCGTCCATCAGTATTTCCACATTTGGAATGCTCAGTGAGCTAACGTGGATCGAATCGCCGATCGCGAGATCGGTGATATCCACATCGATGTGTTCCGGTATGTCTCTGGGGAAACATTTCACTTCGAGTCGATGTAAAATATGCTGCACCATACCTCCCTCTTTAACACCTTTCGCGGTACCTTTAAGGGCAATGGGTATTTCCATTGTGACTTTTTCATCCGCGCGGAGGGCAAGCAAATCGAAGTGTATGATCTTATCGGTAATCGGATCGAACTGGAGATTACGTATAATACACGTTTTATTTTCTCCGTTATCGAGTTTCAGATTAATTATGTGTGTGTCTTTCGTGAAGACAACGGGACGTAAACTGTTCAGCGTGGTCTGGATCGGTATATTTTCCTCACCATGTCCGTAAAAAATTCCGGGAATGTAACCCTCTTTGCGGATATTTTTGGCCTTCTTTCGAATGTCCTCTCTTATTTTTGCATCGACTACTATTTCAGACATTTTTACTCCTTATGGATGTTTTTATAATTTATCTTTATCAATATCAAATAAAGAGCTTATCGATTCGTCGTTATGTGTGCGAATGATAGCTTCCGAGAAAATTTTTGCAACCGATCGGGTATGTATTTTTTCATTGTTATTTTTCAGAGGTACTGTATCCGTTACCACTAAACTTGTTAAATCGCAGTTATTAATGCGTTCGATGGCGTTCCCGGATAAAATCGGGTGCGTACAAGCACCGTAAATATTATTCGCGCCGGCTTTCTTCAGCGCGTTCACCGCGTTCGTAAAGGTGCCGCCGGTATCGATTAAATCGTCAACGATCAGAATATTCCGATCTTTACTCGTGCCGACGATGTGCATGACTTCTGCAACATTAGGATTTGGTCTTCTTTTATCAATCAGGATCAGATCCGCATGCAGGCGCTTTGCATATGCACGGGCGAGCTTTAATCCACCGACATCCGGTGATGCAATCGATAGATCCGGAATTTGTAGTTCCCGGAAATAGGGGATAAATACCGCTGAAGAATAGAGGTGATCGAAAGGAATGTCAAAGAAACCCTGTATCTGCGGTGCGTGCAAATCCATCGTCAACACACGGTCGGCACCGGCTGTTGTTATCAGGTTTGCAACTAATTTTGCACTGATAGAGACGCGGGGTTGATCCTTTCGATCCTGACGCGCATACCCGAAATAGGGAATAACGGCTGTCACACGCCTCGCGGACGATCGTTTTGCCGCATCTATTAATAAAAGAAGTTCCAGGAGATTGTCAGCGGGAGGGTGCGTCGGTTGTATAACGTAAACGTCCGAACCGCGAATGTTCTCTGTGTACTTAACCCAAATCTCGCCGTCGCTGAAGTTGCGAATATCACACTCACCGAGTTTTACGCCGGCCTGACGTGCAATATTTTCTGCAAGCGGGCGATTTGCTCTTCCGGAAAATATTTTCACTTTTTATCCAATTATAAAGTAGAACGTACTCCGAGTTAGTCGCCTCGTCTTTTGTAATTAAGACGAATGGACACTTGCACCAGTAATGTAATCACTGATGGTATGTTATTTTTATATCGCTGGGGCGGGAGGATTCGAACCTCCGCATGCCCCGCCAAGCGGGGTGCCTTCCCGTTTGGTGTTACTCAAGTATAACTGATAATTTCTTTAAACCGTTGATTTCCGTTCAGACTTTTCAAGAATCTCTCATGCCGTACCGCTTCTGAACGGGAATCAAATGTTACAAAGTAGACCAACTTCAACGGTCTTCGATTCCTGGTTGCTTTTACACGACCTTCACTGTGTCGTTTGACTCGATCATCAAGATTATTAGTTTGACCGATGTAAAAACGATGATCTTTCAAACTTAACAATACATATGTGTAATATTTTCCCATCGCTGGGGCGGGAGGATTCGAACCTCCGCATCGCGGCTCCAAAGGCCGCTGCCTTACCGCTTGGCTACGCCCCATAAAAATTCTGATCTCCGGATGCCCCGCAACGCGGGGTGCCTTACCGCTTGGCTACGCCCCATAAAAATTTCGATCTCCGGATGCCCC
>SLQE01000091.1 GCA_007131635.1 Bacteroidota bacterium
GATCTTCGTGAGAAAAAACATATCGATGAGGGTTGCTTTTATCATTGATATAAGTAAATTTATATTGCAACACAAAACTTGATTACAAGACGTTTGAAACTTTAATAAGGAGATAACATTTTGTCTATAAAACATAAGAGACTTGGAAAGCATGGAGTTCTTGTTAGTAATATTTGCCTTGGGACAATGAACTTTGGTTGGCATACGAGCGAAGAAGATAGCTTCAAAATCATGGATCGCGCTTTGGAATCAGGCATCAATTTTTTCGATACTGCCGATGTCTATGGCTGGTCTGTGGAACACGGATACACGGAAGAAATTATCGGACGGTGGTTTGCGCAGGGCGGAGGACGAAGAGACGCTGTTGTCTTGGCAACAAAAGTTTACAATCCGGTGGATCGCAAAGCAAATTTACCCGAAGTCAATAGTGACGGGCGAAGCCTGAGCGCCTATAAGATCCGTAAACATTGTGAAGGCAGCTTACAGCGATTGCAAACCGACCGGATTGATCTATATCAGATGCATCATATCGACCGTGAGTGTCCGTGGGATGAGACATGGCAAAGTTTTGATACACTGGTTAAACAAGGGAAAGTAGTGTATGTCGGTTCAAGTAATTTCGCGGGTTGGGATATCGCAACTGCATGCCAGGAAGCATCCAAACGCGGTTTTGTGGGATTGGTGAGCGAGCAGAGTATATACCATCTCGATAACCGGATGGTTGAACTTGAAGTTATTCCGGCCTGCCGACATTACGGATTGGGACTGATTCCCTGGAGTCCGCTGGCGGGAGGACTTTTAGGAGGAGCACTTGAGAAAGATAAGGTTGGAAGGCGTACCGGGAAAAGCAATGCCGAGCAGATAGAAAAAAAACGCGGGCAACTTGAGAAATACGAGACGCTGTGTAAAGAAATTGGTCACCCGCCGGGAGAAATTGCACTCGCATGGTTGCTTCATAATCCTGTTGTTACAGCGCCGATTATCGGGCCACGTACGATTGAACAGCTTGAAAGCGCGGTCCGGGCGGCAAGTATTCAACTGGATGAAGAAGCA
Source organism: Bacteroidota bacterium (assembly GCA_007131635.1). Lineage (GTDB taxonomy): Bacteria > Bacteroidota > Ignavibacteria > T3Sed10-11 > T3Sed10-11 > T3Sed10-11. Next base: position 1,054 of record SLQE01000091.1, read on the forward strand.
CTCAAAAAACTGGATGAGATATTCCCCGGACCCGGCGGCGAAGCACCGGTGGCTTACGCGTGGTAGCAAGCAACCAAATGTACACGGGTAGGAAGAGGGGGCTCACAAAGGGCACAAAGTTTTATATAGACTCTCACAAAGGACACAAAGAAAATTAAAAAACCCTTTTCCCGTAGGTCCGAAGGACTCCTATGGAGGACACCTATGGTGGTGTCCTTCGCGAGCTTAGTGAGAAATACCTTGACAATATAAGACGGATTATCTATATTTTTCTAATACAATAATCCGAGGTGTACCTGTACATCCCAATGAGTACACGACCTAACAATAGCAAGCAAAGTCTTCAGGTTAAAGTCACCAAATGTACGTCAGGGGTTGACAACCGTCCGAATGTTGCCGCACGTTATCGATTGCAAAAGTTAAATAATATAAACATCGGACAGGAATGTCGGGTCCGGGTTGATGAATCATTCGTTGAGTCAACTCCAAAAAATCATTATTAACTACAATGCCGCTGCAAGATAGCGTCCCGGGAAAATATGTCTGAGGATGAAGCGGAAATAAGTAGAGTCACAAGGTCAAAGGTAGAAGCCAAAGCCAGTTATAATATCATGAGTAAATGGTATGATATGGTGGCTGGTTTCGCCGAGAAAAAATGCAGAAACACCGGCTTACAAAAGCTAAGTGCTAAGGAAGGTGAGGTAGTTCTTGATATCGGTTTTGGCACCGGACACAGCATTCTGGCTTTGGCTCAATCGGTCGGCAACTCAGGAAAGGTCTATGGAATTGATATATCGGAAGGGATGTGCAACATCGCCCAATCGAGGGTTAGGGCGGCGGAGTTATCAGACAGAGTGGCGTTGAAGTGTGGCGACGCTGCTAAACCTCACTTCGAAGCGAATTTTTTTTTTTCTGTTTTTATGAGTTTCACACTAGAACTCTTCGATACACCTGAAATTCCAATTGTTTTGCACGAGTGCCAAAGGGTTCTTCGAAGAGGTGGGCGTATCTGTATTGTGGCAATGTCTAAGGAGGGGAAGGCCAATGTAATGATGAATCTATATGAATGGATACATGCGAAGCTTCCGAAGTATGTTGATTGCCGCCCAATCTTTGTTCAGGAATCTTTGGAAGATGTCGGTTTTCAAATCGTTGATGTAACAAAAATGTCTATGGTGAGGTTGCCGGTTGAGATTGTTGTTGCAAAGCATGTATTGCCTGAGTAAATGGGTATAGCGGCATGACGCCTAACAGCTTGTATCTGGTTCGGGCTGCGACATCATCAAAATCGACTTCGGCGACTCCACATACACGTAATACATTAGATCAAAACTTAAATCATTTAATGCAGAATTCCAGGCACGCTTTGTAACCGTAACATGTTGTGCGGATTTACCGGAAACACAGAATAGGAGGGTTTACAAATGAACATGAAGAAGTTTTTACTTGATATGGCTATGATCATTCCCATCACGTTTGTGGTCGCTGCCATCGTGACATACCTGTATAGCCTGATAGCCCACGGCTCGGGGTCGGTGAATTGGGACACTGCATTCACTCTGGCGATCATTCTTGGCATTGCGCTGCCACTCACGCGAGCGCGAGCTGATAAACGATAAGGTGCGGGGAGGCCTGACTTCGCCAGAGACGATATGATGGAGGATGGCGTACAGCGACGACAAGCGAACGAACCGATGCATTACTGACATGCCAGATGTTTTTATCAAGGAGGAAGTTGCTATGAAATCCATCACAATCACTGCTTTATTCTTCATTGCCGGTGCATGCCTCTATGGACAGCAAATCCCGGATACAATGTTTGCCGTTCCGAATGAAAACCCCATATACGAAATCGGGACCGGGCCGGTAGTCTGCATCGACGCCGATCATCATAACTTCCACACCCTGGAGGGTCGATACCAGGCTTTCGGGAGGCTGGTTCGGGACGACGGTTTCCAAACCCGTTCACTCGAACAGTCGTTCGATGAATTAACACTCGAGAACTGTGATGTGGTGGTTGTGGCCGGTGCCCTGGCAGAGGAGAACGCCGTCGTGGAGGGAGATCCCGAGGCCACACGTTCACGTTGGGACTATCCGCACCCGCCCGCATTTGACCCTGTTGAAATACGAGCGCTCATTAAGTGGCTCCACGATGGCGGGTCGCTCCTCCTGATTATGGATCATGCGCCGTTCCCGGGAGCGGTTTCAGACCTCGCTGCACTGGTCGGTGTGGTGCCCCTCAATGGCGGGGCCATGTACCGTCTTTTCGGAGTACCGGACCCGGAGGCCATAAGAGCGGTTGCACAGGAGGTAGGATACTCACCGGAACAACTGCGCCAAGCCCTCGGGGAACCCGGTGGCCTTGGCGATCATCCGATCCTTAGAGGGCGCGGGGGAATTGATCGGCCGGTCCGGAGCATCATGACGTTCGGCGGAACCGCTTTTCTCCCCTCTGAGGGTGTGCAACCACTGCTGATATTACCGACTGAGGCCTTTGGCCTGGTGTCCACTCCGGACATTTCGCGGGAACTGTGGCCTCGCTACACAATGACCGGCTGGATTGCAGGCGGTGCTGTTGAGACGGGTCAGGGACGTGCAGTGGTCCTGGGTGAGGCCGCCATGTGCACCGCCCAACTTCGGGACGCGGACGGCAGTCCAATGGGGATGAACCACCTCCTGTCTGGCAGCAACCCTCAGTTTTGCCTGAACGTGGTACGGTGGTTGGCCCGCGCTTTCTGATTCTGTTGCTGGATTCGCGCGGTCTAACGCCGGTGCGTTAACTGCTTAACAATATTAAGCGGAGGCAATAGTGTATACCTATATACTTAGCATAGTGGATAGAAAAAGTATAAAGTCTCATTGATTTTTAAAATATCAAATGCGTGTTATGCGGAAACCATCTAATGAATGGTTAGCTGTTGTTTTGTCGAAAATACTTTCTTAGTAGTAGGAAATCAAAGGAGGTAATCAAATGAAAAACAAAAAATCAAGACCAATCAGTGTTTATATTCTTATAGTTCTAATTCTTTTTCAGGGGTTAAGTGGACTTGCCGGTGGGATAGGTTTAGTTATTGATCCCACAGGAGAATCAATGCAAATACCAATTACCTGGCTTGAGAATTCACCTTTTTCAGATTATTTTATTCCTGGAGTGATCCTTCTAATTGTGTTAGGTTGCTTTCCACTTATTGTTTTTTATGGCCTGTTAAGAAAAACGCGATATTCTTTGTTTGCTTCTTTCTCCATTGCAGTAGCACTCATTATTTGGATTATTGTTGAAATATTAATTATTGGTTACCAGGCACAACCACCATTACAATTAATTTATGGGACTGTGGGTATACTATTGCTTATTGTGACTCTATTGCCATCGGTTCGAAAATATTATAAAGATCACAAAGAAAAATAAGTTCGCCTATCCAGCTATATTGGCACGAAAAGCGAAGGTTTATTGCGCATATAAACACGTAAACAATAAATAGAAATGGAAAAATTAAAATTCTATCATGTATTAGTAGTTCTTTCA
>SLQE01000027.1 GCA_007131635.1 Bacteroidota bacterium
CGGGCACCCTGATTGTTGTACTTATTGCAGGATTTTTATTTGTCAGACATCTTATCACACGTTCTTTTCCGAAATATGAGACAACTCTCACGATCCCCGCGCTCAGCCATCCGGTGAATATTTATCGGGACGAATATGGCGTCCCGCATATTGTTGCTTCCAACGAATACGACGCATATTTTGCCGTCGGTGTGGTCCATGCACAGGACAGATTATGGCAAATGGAGCTGACAAGGAGAGCAGGACAGGGACGGCTCGCTGAGATACTGGGACCCGATGCCGTCGATATCGACAAGCTTTTCAGAACATTCGGATTTACTCCGATTAGTCAGGAAATATTCAACACACTGGAGCCCTCATACATACAAATTCTCGAAGCCTATGCAGCCGGAGTAAATTTTATTATAGAAGGGAGCAAGGGGAAATATCCCATTGAATTCGATATCCTGCAATATGAACCCGAAGGATGGGAACCGGTTCACACGCTCCTGATTGCAAAATTATTGGCTTATGAATTAAGTCTGGCATGGCGGGTCGATGTTGCTATGGGACAAATTTTCGAAAAATTGGAATTCGATCTTGCAGCAAGAGCTCTTCCCGGGTATCCCCCCGGGGCCTCAGTGATAGTCCCGGATGAAATACGCAGTTACCGCTATTCACATACGCTCAAAGAGATGCGCAGAATAGATACAAAGTACCGACTGTTTGCCGGCATCCAGGGTTCGCATGTCGGCAGTAATAGCTGGGTCATAAGCGGAGACCTCTCCGCCAGCGGTAAACCTATGCTCGCCAATGACCCGCATCTCGGTCTGGCCAGTCCATCCAGGTGGTATGAATTAAGTGTTCACGCAGGCAACGAGTTACACGTCGGCGGAATGTCAATTCCGGGAGTTCCGCTTGTCATCATCGGACGAAACAATGCAATCGCATGGGGATTAACGAATGTCATGGCAGACGATGCAGATTTTTATTTGGAAGATATCGATACAAGCGACGTACCTAAATACCGGGTCGATGATGAATGGCGCGAATTGAATATTCGGGAAGAGGAAATAAAAGTCAAAGGCCACAACCCTATACAACATTCGGTCTATGAGACTCACAGAGGTCCATTAGTTCAATCGTTACTCGGAATACAGCCGGGATTGTGGGATGAACAACCAATCAGTATGCGATGGACCGCACGCGAACCGAGCTACGAATTTAAGACATTTTACGGAATTAACAAAGCAACAACATACGAAGAATTTCGTGAGAGCTTACGCTTTTTTACAGCTCCGGGTCAGAATTTTATATATGCAGACACAGCGGGTACTATTGCATATCGTCCCGCGGTAAAATTACCCATTCGCCCACGAGGGAATCCAATGCTGCCGTTTCCCGGCTGGGATAGCCGTTATGACTGGACGGGATATGTCCCCTTCGATCAGCTTCCGGAATTATATAATCCTCCGAACGGAATTATTGCAACGGCGAACAATAAAATTGTCGATGATTCATACCCGCATTACATAACTCACATGTGGGAGCCGCCGTCGCGTATCGAACGGATAATGGAGCTGCTACAAAACAATGAGATATTTTTAGTCGCTGATTTTCAACGCATGCAAAACGATTATATATCGATTCACGCCCGTACGATTGTACCTTATATACTGCGGGCATTTGACGGCAGACCGATTGATGATCCGGATATTTCAAACGCCCTGAGTTATTTCAGAAGTTGGGATTTTTATTTCGGACCCGAGGATGTCCCGACTTCCATTTTTAATGTCTTCTGGGTGAAGCTCATTGAAAACACATTTAAACCGCGTATGGGAGAAGAACTGTTTCGCGAATATATCGGACTTTCGAATATCCCGTTACGTGCTTTGACCTCACTCCTTGATTCACCTGCTTCGGAATGGTTTAACAATCCGCACACGACGCGACGCGAAAACCGGGACGATGTCATTCGTGCAAGCCTGATCGATGCAATACAGAATCTACGTGAGGAACTCGGTGATGACATTCGTACGTGGCAATGGGGTTCCATACATACCCTCACATTCGAACACACTTTCGGGCAACACTCGCCAATCAACAAAATCCTGAACATAGGCCCCTTTCCTATCGGCGGGGCAGGAACGACAGTCAACAACGGCGAATATTTCCTCTACCGGCCGTATGAAAATATACTCGGCCCCTCCATGCGTTTTATTGTCGATATGGCACATCCCCTTGAGACACATACCGTGATACCGACCGGCCAATCGGGCCAACCGCTGCACAGACATTATAAAGATCAAACACAGTTGTGGCTGGACGGGCGTTATAAGACCGTACGCATGTCCATTCAGCCCGATGTCAGCTATCGCGTTCTTACCCTACAACCGGAAGACTAATATGATAACAGAAACTATACCACAAATCGTATACGAAAAACTCAAGAGCTCTCGTACTATCGGCGTATTTACCGGTGCCGGTATGTCCGCCGAAAGTAACATACCGACATTCCGCGGAAATGAGGGGTTGTGGAAGAAATTCAAACCCGAGGAGCTGGCAAATTTCGATGCTTTTATGAGAAATCCGGAATTGGTCTGGGAATGGTATTCAGCGCGGAAAAAAATTATTCATGGGTCAAAACCGAACCCCGGTCATTTTGCACTTGCAGAGCTTGAGCAGCTTATCGATGAAGTCATTATCATAACACAAAATATAGATAATCTTCACCGAAGAGCCGGGAGCACAACGGTTTACGAATTACACGGCAATATCGAGCGGAACTACTGCATCAAATGCGGTGAACATTATTCCGACGACGTCATTCTCTCCGGGTCCTTACCCCCCATCTGTACAAAATGCAACGGTTTGGTGCGGCCTGACGTCGTATGGTTCGGTGAATATCTGCCGCAGGATGAATTTAGTGCCTCGGAAAACGCTGCCCGGATGTCCGATGTTTTCTTCTCACTCGGCACGTCGGGTATAGTTTATCCCGCGGCATCAATACCGCACATAGCAAAATATGCCGGTGCGTTTATCGTCGAAATTAATCCGGAAACTACCCCACTCTCCGAGATCGCCGATATTACCATACTCGGGAAATCAGGAATAATCCTCCCGGAGATTATTAATGAACTAAAATCAATAAAAAATGAAGGGACATAATGTGATTGCATTTCAAACCAAGTCTTTTGTTCGCACAAAAATCCTTTGTACGATCGGTCCTGCGACAGGATCACTACAAACGCTGAAAAACTTGATAAAGCAAGGTATGAACGCGGCACGTCTGAATTTCTCGCATGGATCGCATGAGGATCACAGTAAAATGTACAAATCGATACGGAAAGCGAGTGACGACCTCGGGGCATTTATTCCGATAGTGCAGGATCTCCAGGGACCGAAAATCCGGGTGGGCAATTTAAGTAAATCGGAAATACGACTTAAAAAAGGGAATACTATCCGGCTTACGTCGAAAAAAATCAAGGGTACAGCAGAGGTAATATCCACAACGTATAAAAATCTTCCGAAAGACGTGAAGAAAGACAGTACAATTCTTTTGGACGACGGTCTTATAAGGTTAACGGTTATCGACATAAGAAACAATGAGGTCGTATGCAGAATTGTTGAAGGTGGAATCCTGAAACCGAATAAGGGCATCAATCTACCGGGAGTTGATATCAGCAGCCCTTCTCTGACCAGGAAAGACAGAAAAGATCTCAAACTCGGGCTCTCACTCGGCGTCGATTATGTGGCGCTTTCATTTGTCAGATCTCCGGACGATATAAGACAGCTCCGAAAGGCGATGGTACAATACGGAAAAGTTGTGCCGATCATTGCCAAGATAGAAAAGAGTGAAGCCGTTGACCAAATCGAGGAAATAATACGGGAATCGGATGTCATTATGGTGGCACGCGGAGACCTTGGCGTGGAGGTACCGAGTGAGGATGTTCCGCTCATACAGAAGATGATCATCAATAAATGTAACCGTATCGGGAAACCGGTCATCACCGCCACACAAATGCTCGAGTCGATGATTCAAAATCCGACGGCAACCCGGGCAGAAACAAGCGACGTCGCGAACGCAGTTCTCGACGGCACGGACGTCGTTATGCTCAGCGGAGAAACCTCTATCGGCAAGCATCCCATCGCGGCGGTGAGAACAATGAACAATGTTCTGCGAAAAACCGAGGGTGCGTTAACTTTTACTTATAGAGAACAAGTTGAAATGCAGAGTGATATCGCAGTGGATGCAATCGGAAAAGCCGCGTGTATTCTCTCCGAGAGGATCAGTGCCGCGGCAATAGTGCCGATAACACACGAAGGAACCACCGCCCGGGTTCTGGCAAAATTCCGCCCCCGTGCACTCATTCTGGCAACGACCGCAAACAGGGACACGGCACATCGCCTCAATCTTGTGTGGGGGGTGCAGCCGTTGCTTATTTCAAAATTAGCCGACACCGACACAACCCTGGAAAATATCGAGAGTGAAATTGCCGATTCGAGAAAAATCAAAAAAGGAAGTTACGTGGTCTACACGGCTGGTATGCCCATGGAAATCATGGGAAAAACGAACATGGTAAAGGTAAGTAAAATTTAA
>SLQE01000035.1 GCA_007131635.1 Bacteroidota bacterium
GTTGATTTTTCTCTGGATCAGAATTATCCGAATCCGTTTAACCCGACGACGACAATCCGTTTTGCTCTGCCGACTGAATCGACTGTCCGAATGGAAATTTATAATATGCTCGGTCAATTGGTCAGCACGCTGGTTGACGGTGAACAGATGAGAGCGGGTATTTACGAGAAAGTCTGGAACGGACGCGATGCAGGCGGTATGCAGGTGTCCAGCGGTACATACATATACCGAGTTGTTGCAGGCGATTATGTCGAAACAAAGAGAATGATTCTGATGAAATAAAATGCCATAAAACGCAAATAAATATGAGAATTATTATCAAAAAAAACCTGAGAGGATTGATAATTCGCTCAGGTTTAGTTATATTATAAAATTATGATTAATGAACCCCTTTTAAACTATATATTTATAGACAGGGGACGTGTAGGAAACGATAATTAATTTTTATTCGACTGATCTTGCAGTAAGGATATTCGTGGATACAAGATCTGATTGTTTCAATCGGGGGCATTAATGGATAAAATTACGGGGTTTTTCACCCGGCTGCGAAACCGACACTTTTTTATCCTTGATACGCTTGCCTTTTTATGCATACCCGTTATTGCGCTTGCGATAAGAATGGACGGTGAGATAGATCCTTCCAGGTTTGGTCTCGGATTAGTAAGCACAATTTTTATATTCTCCATTATAAAATTATCGATATTTTATTTCAGCGGGATGTATCAGCGCTATTGGCGTTATGCGAGCGTTGACGAACTTGCCTTTATAACAGTCCTCACGGGTATAGCAATTGCTCTTCAAACCCTGGCATTTATTTTTCTGTATCATATTCAATTTCTGCCGATACAGGATCTACCACGCTCAGTCCCTCTCATCGACGGTTTAGTAAGTTTACTGTATGTCGGCGGGATCCGGTTCAGTGTACGGGTTGCCGAGCGTGCACAGGAGAAGGCCGCACGTTACGGCGGTTCCCGGGCTCTGATTATAGGTGCGGGTAAAGCCGGAGTATCTTTGGTCTCGGAAATGCAGCGGAATCCGGAACAGGGGTATATTCCGGTCGGTTTGATTGACGATGATCGGAAAAAATCTAATTTACAGGTTCGTGGTATACATATTGAGGGGAATCGATATAAAATTCCGGATGTGATAAAAAGATTGAAAGTTGACAAAGTTATCATAGCAATGCCTTCCGCCTCGGGTAAGGAAATCCGTGAAATACACGAACTTTGCAGGATGACCGGCGTCCCCGTCAGTACACTACCCAGTATTTTTGAGATTATCAACGGTCAGGTACGCATAGAGAATATTCGTGAGGTTTCTATCGAGGACCTTCTGAGAAGAGAGCCCATAAAAACGGATATTGCCAAGGTAGCACAATTCATTAACGGGAAGAAGATACTGGTAACCGGTGCCGGCGGTTCCATCGGTAGTGAGATTTGCCGGCAGATATTGCAATTTTCACCTTCTAAACTGATGTTGCTCGGTCACGGTGAAAATACAATCTTTGATATTCAGCAGGAATTATTAACCATGGCCCGTTTGTACTATAGAAAGAACGGGGAAGAAGGGTTTATACCGGATATACAATCCTTTATCGCAGATATACGATCGGAGTCACGGTTAAAACTCCTCTTCGATACATTTCAACCGGATATTATATTTCACGCCGCCGCACACAAACACGTTCCGATGATGGAAAGTAATATACCGGAAGCAATCAGTAATAATATATATGGTACACGTAACCTCCTGTTTCTCGCATCCCGCTATAATGTCGAACATTTCGTAAATATCTCAACCGATAAAGCGGTTAATCCATCCAGTTTTATGGGTGTTAGTAAACGATTAGCCGAAATAATGGTTATGCAGGCGGCAAATCGTACCGGTAAAAAGTATGTTTGCGTGAGATTCGGGAATGTCCTGGGAAGCAGCGGGAGTGTTATACCGATATTTAAAAACCAGATTAAATACGGCGGACCCGTTACAGTTACACACCCCGATGTAAAACGCTACTTTATGACTATCCCGGAAGCAGTCCAGCTTGTTTTACAGTCCTCAGTCATCGGTGCGGGTGGAGAGATCTTTGTGCTCGATATGGGTAATCCGATTCGAATTACGGATCTTGCAAAAGACCTGATTCGATTGTCGGGTTTGAGAGTTGATAAAGACATAAAAATAGAATATACAGGTCTCAGGCCGGGCGAGAAATTATTTGAGGAACTTTTCATCAGCGGTGAAGAATATGTTCCCACGGAACACGAAAAAATCCTCATTGCCCGGAATGCAAGTCAAATCATCCCGAACGACTTAGACGATACAATCGATGATCTGTTTACTGCCGCACAGCGGAATAACGAAAAGGTGGTCAGAGAAATCCTGCATAAAATGGTTCCCGAATTTTCTCAAAATTCAGTTAACGGATACCCAATGGAACATAAATATAAAAAGAGAATAAAAGCAAAAAATTAGCTAAATAGTATATACTATTTATTAGATATTTAAAAAGACACCCTTTTTCGGGTGTCTTTTTTTTATCTACCGTTCCCTCGTAGGAGATAGAAGAGATTTTTTAAACGCTGAGATCGCAAAGGACGCAGAGAAATATATGTTAAAAACCTTTGCGTTTATACTGTTGAATAATACGATTATGCCGCTGAAGTATTCAACAGTCCTTAAATGCAGCATTTACATATGTTTAGATCCTCCATCTCTAGAATATCAACACCTGCTGTTTAATTTCTCCCCAATCAACCAATCACCCAATCATCCAATCGATCATTAGAATAGTATATATAAGTCATTTATAAACAATGTTTTAAGCCAAGAATTATATTTCGCCAACGAAATTGGCAAAACAATTGCATATATATAAGGTGAATAGGAAATAAAATAACAAATCGAAAATATCCCGGTATAAAAAACCGACAGGAGGTTAAATAAAATGGTAGCAATCTTATTCATACTGACAGTGATAATATTCCTCACAATAGATTATATAATTAAAAGACAAGAAAGAACGCAAACGGGTGCCGAACCGGTCGCAGTAAAAACGGCTGATGAAAAGCCCGCATCCATCATTTCCGGTCCGTATTTTCATCCGACGCATTCCTGGGCTAAAGTCACCGATGATGTGGTTACGGTCGGAATAGATGAATTCACCAATAAGCTGATAGGGAAAATACAAAAATTGGATGTACCCAAAGTAGGCAGTTATATACAGCAGGGTCAGACGGCGTGGAAATTGCAGCGCGGGAAACGCGAATTAACACAAAGTGCACCGGTCGAAGGTGAAGTCGTCGAGATAAATGAAGCTTTAATAAATAATCCCTCAAAAATCAATGAATCTCCCTATAAAGACGGCTGGATTCTAAAAATACGGCCGAGCTCATTACGGCAAAATTTAAAAAATCTGCTTTCCGGTGAAACAGCAAAGAACTGGCTGGAAAACACAAGATCGCAATTTGTTCTGCGTTTCGCGAAAGAGGTCGGTCCCGTATGTCAGGATGGCGGCGAACTTATCGATAACGCAGGCGAACTCCTGACAGACGCAGAGTGGAATGAAGTCTTAAACGAATTTTTTATTTCCGAAAAATAATAAATAATCAATAATAAATAATAAATCAAACAGGTGATACTATGGTAGCAATATTTGTAATAATGACGATCGTGTTATTTCTGGTAGTAGATTTAGTCTATCAGAGAATACAACAAAAGAGAGAGGCAACAGCAGCATCGACACAAAAAATCTTCAAATTCAATAAATCAATTTCGGCAATTTCAGTACCGGACGGAATATTTTTCCATCCCGGACATAGTTGGGCAGCAGTTACACAGGATGGGAAAGTCCGTGTGGGTATAGATGATTTTACCAATAAACTTCTGGGACGGCTTGACAGTATCGAAGTCAAAAATCCGGGTGGTACCGTAAAGCAGGGGGAACCTCTCCTGGTTATCAAACAAGGCAATCGAACTGCCGAGATAGTTGCTCCCGTTTCCGGAGTCGTTGAAATGACAAACACACAGGCAATTTCCAATCCTGAGTCTGTTCAATTTGATCCGTACAATTCCGGATGGGTATGTGCGATCAAGCCGACAAACCTTATGGACAGTCTGAAAAACTTAAATATAGCAGAAACTGCAAAGAAGTGGGCACGTGAAGAAGTCGATCGTATGCGTGATTTTCTGGTCGGAGCTTCATATGAGAACAAACTCGTCGGCCAGACCCTTCAGGACGGCGGCGCACCGGTCGAGGGAGTATTGAGCTATATGAGTGATGAAGCCTGGGAAAAATTCAATAATGAATTTTTGAAATAATTTGGAATAGACTCAATGACCGGTTTTCCAAACATGTGATCAATAAACGCAGAGGACTCAAAGGTCGCAGAGATATAAATTCCCTTTGCGTTCTTTGCGTCCTCTGCGTTTATACGAAATCGTGGGTTCAATTCTGAAATTGTGACGAAATGAATATCCAAATCACAGAAAAGTTCCAAATTCCAATAACCAAATCACAAATAAGTTCCAAACTCCAATCGTCAAATCATAGATAAATCCCAATGACCAAAAA
>SLQE01000348.1 GCA_007131635.1 Bacteroidota bacterium
AATTTCTTAAGAAATTAAAAAAAATGTAAGGTTTATATATATAATAAAACTATATATTATTTAAAAAGATTAATTATTATAAGGAGTGTTGATATGTGTATAATGTGATAAACCGCAGAATATAGTTACGTTACAAACGATTATAAGATAACAGAGTGTTGATAATGTGTTATCCGGATGTTTCTATATATAGTTATTTGTTAATAATTAGTTTTTCGAAAAAAGAGATTAGCTTTGAAAATAATTTATGAACGGTTAAATAACACGTTGTTCACTATATAATAAACAGGTTATACACATATATAGAGAAGCATACATATACATAGCATTCATGTGTGGACATGCTTTCAGGCCGGCGGTATACTTTAATGTTTTGTTATCTTCCGGAAGATATTTCAATTTTTCTTCGTATTTGGGAGACAGTATCTCTGAATCGCTGATTGAGCTTCATTTGCTCTTCCACGGTCTGGCAAGAATGAATGACGGTGCTATGATCGCGTCCGCCGAAATGCAGACCGATAGTTTTCAGTGATGAGTTGGTAAGTTCTTTAACAAGATACATTCCTATCTGACGTGCGTTTACAATTTCCTGTTTTCTTGTCTTTGCTCTGATAAGATCGTCGGGTATATTAAAGTATTCGCAAACGATACGCTGTATTTCTTCGATACTAATAGGTGATTTAACATCGCTGACGACCACCCGTAAAACATCACGTGCTAGGTCGGTGTTGATATCTTTATTTTCAAGAGATGCTTTTGCCAGGAGACTGATTAAGCATCCCTCAAGCTCCCGAATGTTTGAGGTAACATTTACTGCAATAAACTCTATGACCTCTTGCGGTATATCTATATCATCGCTTTCACTTTTTAGCTTTAATATAGCAATTCTTGTTTCGAGATCGGGTGCCTGTATATCCGCGGTTAGTCCCCATTGAAACCGCGATATGAGGCGTTCATCAAGACCGCGCAGCTCTTTCGGAGGACGGTCGATGGATAAAACGATCTGTTTACCCATTTGATGGAGGGTATTGAACGTATGAAAAAAGTTATCCTGAGTTTTCTCTTTCCCGCTGAAGAATTGAATATCGTCAACGATCAGAAGATCCATACTTCGATAATAGCTGCTGAAATCCCCCACGCGGTCGCTCTGGATAGCGTCGACAAAATCGATCGTGAATTTTTCGCTGCTGACATAACACACACGTATATTTTTATGAAGACCGAGGGCCTGGTTACCAAGTGCCTGAACGAGATGCGTTTTACCCAAACCGACACCCCCGTATACAACAAGCGGATTGAATGAGGTGCCACCGGGGTTATTTGCGACCGCGAGCGCTGCCGCACGTGCAAACTGATTGCTGTCCCCTTTTATAAAGTTTTCGAATGTATATCGCGGGTTCAGCATTGGATTGACACCTGCAGGTGGTTTCGACTGGAAATTTGCTACATATATTTTGGCTGTGTCATTGACCGGAGTGTCGTTGAATGGGATGGCCGCGGCTTTTGATTTTTGAATATCCTCTTCTTCGTTAAAGAGTACGGTTTGATTATCGAACAGGCTATCATCGCGGACAGAATAGACTAAACCAACCCGCTTACCTATAATTTGGTGAAGCGTGGTCTGGATAAGCTGGTAATAGTGTTCCTCGAGCCACTCGTAGAAAAACTGGCTGGGTACCTCTATTGTGAGTTCGTCGTTGTTATATTTTAACGGTCGTACGGGTTCAAACCAGGTTTTAAAGCTTTGTGTATTAATCTTTTCTTTTATGGTTTGAAGACAATTGCTCCAGATCGCTTCGGCAGGATCGTTTTCATCGAAGGTGCCTGTCATAGTATCAGTAATCGGTTGCGCCATAATAAATTAAAGGATTAATTAAATGTATTACCTGAAAAGTTATCCACAACACACGCGAGGTTATCCACATCCGAAATAAACAATTATTAGAACTCTCTAATAATTTTTTATTTATAAAGCGGTGATGTTAAAAGATAATTTTTCCTAAACCGCTGTTTTTATTGAAATTTTAGATATTTTTTGAGCTATTTGCAAAGAATGCACAGGTGGAAAGAGGCAACAAGGAAAATGTTGAATTTTAACAGTTTTTGGGCGCCCCGCTTTCCACAAGTTGTCAACACATGTAAGAGCTACCTTACGTTATGTAGTATACTAAGCTAATCTCAGTATCGCAAGGGATTCGGGAAGATTTTCAAAAAATTATTATATTGATTTTAGAAAAGATAATACATATATTTAAAGTTCTAAAAATTTCGGACAAGATTAGACAGAGGGTATGGAACATGAAAAGAACATTTCAACCGAGTAATCGAAAGCGAAAAAATAAACACGGTTTTCGTGAGCGAATGAAAAGCGCAAACGGACGTAAAGTCCTTTCACGACGGCGGGCCAAAGGGCGGAAGCGGTTGACCGTCAGCGATGAATAGCGGATATTTTACTTATTACTTACTAGCATACTAACCAGCCAGACGTGGTAGAAGAAAAGGTATCCGGTCGGGGCCAACCGGTCCGTAAATCATTACAGAAAAATGAAATTCTCAGAGGTGATAAGCGGTTTCAACTGATCGTACGTGAAGGAAAAACTCTTCGTGCCGGTACTATGCTATGTTCCTATAAAATCAACCCATGTAGCGAAACAGACCCCCGCCCGACTATACGAGCGGGTTTTTCGGTTCCGCGACGCATCGTAAAAAAAGCAATAGACCGGAACAAAGTAAAACGCCTTATGCGTGAATCGTACAGACTCAATAAGGATGTGATTTCTGAGGACGTCAATAAAAGTGATTTTTGTCTCGATATACTATTTGTATTTCGTGGAAAAAGTGACCGCAAGCAGCGCTATCTGAAACGTTCAGACGTGCAGCCGGATATTACCCGTTGTCTGGAACAACTGAGGGAACGAATTGCAGGGAGGGAAAAACAGTGAAATATATTTTTATTTATTTAATACGAGGATACCAGCTCGTACTCTCCCCCCTTTTACCGAAATCCTGCCGATTCTACCCGACTTGTTCTGAATATTCTAAACAAGCTTTCGAAATGTATGGGGTATTTCGGGGAATGTGGATGACGATGACCCGGATTCTACGCTGTCACCCGTTTCATCCGGGAGGATATGATCCGGTCATACCGGAAAAAAAAGACGAAGATGTTGTGACGTCGTCTCATAGCGATCAATTATGAAAATTATTAAAAAGATGAATCTGGAGGTTTAATGGGTCGTCAAGAAACTATTGGATTTGTTTTAATTGGTTTGGTTCTCATAATCTGGATGTGGATGCACTCACCGCCGCCACCCGAGAGAATTCCGGATGCAACGGATATGACAACAGAAGAACCGTTAGATACCGTACCGGAAGAAGAACGGTCCATTATCGATGTTCCTGAAGAAAGAATCCCGGACCGGATGCGTGATTTCGGAACCTGGTTTTCACACCATGCCGACGGTGAAGAAAAAATCATTACTATTGAAACAGAACTTTATGTAGCAGAGATTACATCCCGGGGTGGCCTGCTCCAGCGCTTCGAGCTTACAGAGTACGATAGATGGGACGGAGTGCCCGTTCAGTTGATCAATCATGAAGAAGGAGATCTGTCGCTCCTGTTTACCACAACGGACGGTAAACTGATTTCAACAAGAAATATCTATTTCCAATCCGATTTTGAACACAACGAAACAGTTCAACTAACCGACAACGATGAATTCGTCATAACACTAACACTGCCTATCGGCGATGAACGCAGACTTCACAAGCACTACACATTCAAAAACGGAACATATGATTTTGATGTCCGATATGAGATGATCGGCATGCACGATATCGTTGCAAACTTTGAGTATCAAATAGTCTGGGATCATGGGTTACAGCTCACGGAATTCAACGCGCGAAACGAAGCAGAGTTTTCAGCCGCTTATGCATTCATGGCCGGCGATATGGAGAAAATCGAGGCGAAAAATGTCGGCAGGGACTATATAGCAACACTCAGCGGAGTCACCGATTGGGTCGGCACGCGCAATAAATACTTTTCCCTGGCATTGATATCGAAGGATCCGGTTCCTAGCGGCGCCTATCTTGAAGGTCACCGGATAGTGCTTCCGAATCAGGATGAGAAAGAAAACTACAGCGTTGCGCTTCGAATGCCGTTCAGGGCGCGGGATTATGAGACCGCCGAGATCAATGTTTTTCTCGGTCCGATGGATCACTCCCTGTTGAAGAGTTATGGCGTGGGACTTGATAAAATGGCTTCACTCGGTTTTTGGTTGATCAGGCCGATATCAGAGTACTTCATACTTCCTCTGTTTAAACTCCTGAATTCTTTTATACCGAATTACGGTATCGTTATTATTGTCTTTTCAATATTGATTAAAATATTACTGCACCCCCTCACCAAAAAGCAAATGCAGTCGATGCGCAAGATGCAGAAGCTCCAGCCGATGATGACCGAATTGCGTGACAAATACAAAGACGATCCGCAGAAAATGAATCGTGAGGTTATGCGGCTGTATTCCGATTACGGGGTCAATCCGGCGAGCGGCTGCTTACC
>SLQE01000344.1 GCA_007131635.1 Bacteroidota bacterium
ATTTCATCCGCGGGCCAAATGACCTGTCCCCTGTCGGCTACTCTGCTTGTAAAATTGCCGGGCCATAGGTGACGCGCATGGGTATTTTCTTCATGCCACCACTGTAATAAAACAGGATAACTTTGTGGATATTGATCAATCGGCCAGTATAATTGGGGAGTGAAGTAATCAACCCAGCCCTCATTGAGCCAGAGTTTTGCATCGGCATATATTTCAGCGAATGCATCAAAGCCCTGTATCTGTTCCGGGTAACCCGGACGCCAGATACCGAACGGACTGATTCCGAACTTTACATGCGGTTTTTCATTTTTAATTTCATGGTACAGTCGTTCGATGAAACGATCCACATTGTTTCTTCGCCAATCGTCCCTCGATAACGTATCTTCCGAAACATGCTCGAGATAATGTGCATAGCTTATACTATCGGGGAAGTCAATGATATTTTCGAGTGAATCGCGTTCTTTATACGGATAAAAATAATCGTCGATATGCACTCCGTCGATGTCATACCGACGCACGACATCGAGCATCACACTGATCGAATGATCATGCGCCCCTTCCATGCCGGGATCGAACCAGAGATGGCTGCCGTAATACCTGACGATATCAGACTTCGTATAATAGACGTGAGTCGAATCGATCTCTGATCGTGCCGAAGGATGCCGGGCTCGGAAAGGATTGAACCATGCATGTAATTCAAGTCCGCGTCGATGGGCTTCTTCGACGGCAAATGCCAGGGGATCGTAGAACGGTTCAGGGGGTTTTCCCTGCGTACCGGTCAGGTACTCGGACCAAGGTTCGTATTCCGAATAATAGAGTGCATCGGCTGCGGGACGTACCTGAAAAACCACCGCATTCATATGCAAAGCTTCGATCCGGTCCAACATTGCCCGCAATTCAGCTTTCTGCTCCTCAATGGGCAATCCGGGTTGTGAGGGCCAATCGATGTTTGCAACGGTAGCAATCCATACTCCGCGGAATTCCCGTTCTATTGGAGGGACCACAACCGATTCCACATCGACGGCCGGGCGAAACAGCGCACAACCACTTATTAGTAAAAATGCAAATAATGTAACAATCAGCCAAATACGGGAACTCATTTATCTTCTCCGATATGCTTTAGTGCTTCCCGAACGAAACCGTTCGCTTTTTTCAATCGTTCTTTTGCCTCCTCCGCATCGACGCCGGAAAGGATCATAACAAGTGCGGTCTTGACATGACCGCCTGCCAGCTCGAGATATTTCGCCGCTTCTTCATATTCCAGACCGGTCACGATCATTACCACGCGTTTTGCTCTCTCTTCGAGTTTCTTGCTATTCATCTGAAGATCGACCATCATATTCTCATAGATTTTGCCGAGACGCACCATGGACGTCGTGGTAATCATATTGAGCACAAGTTTTTGCGCCGTTCCGGATTTCATCCGTGTCGAGCCGGCAAGTATTTCCGGACCGACTTCGGCACAAATCGCCACATCCACATCGAGATCGAATTCGGCACGGGGATTTGTGGTAACGTAGAGAGTTTTCGCGCCGAGTTCCTTTGCTTTGTTAATTGCCGCAACGACATACGGCGTCCGGCGGCTTGCCGCGATACCGCAGACCACATCCTTTCGGGTTACTCTCATATCGATCATTGCCTGCTCGCCGTCATCCGCACGGTCCTCGGATCCTTCCTTCGCACGGAACACCGCATCACGACCTCCCGCCATAACGCCGACGATCATCTCGTGCGGGCTGCCGAACGTCGGCGGACATTCGGAGGCATCGAGGATGCCAAGTCTTCCGCTCGTTCCGGCACCGACATAAATGAGACGTCCGCCATGTTTAAAAGCTTCTACAACATGCTCAACAGCCTGTGCTATATGAGGTATTTCCTTCTCGACAGCAAGCGGGACGAGTTTATCCTCGCTGTTGATGAGTTTAAGTATCTCTTCGGTCGAGAGTGAGTCGAGATTCATCGAGCGCGGGTTACGCTGCTCGGTGGAAAGTTTTCCGAGATGTTCGAATAATTCTCTTGACATTCAGTTTTCCGTTCAATAGTACATGTTATTTATCTTCCTGTATTAGTCGCAGAGCCATCGCGACTGCACCTTCTTCGGGCTTAAATTTCGGTTCCCGTATGTCGGCATTCGGTACTTCTTCCCGTATCATCTTAGATACGATATCGGGGTACATTGTATCTGAGTGCAATACTCCGCCGACATATGAAATGGGGACGACATCGGTAAACGAAAACTTTTTCAAACCGCACGTAAGCATATCGATCAGTTCCTTCGCGCTTTGATTGACAATATCAAGCGCTGACTGATCTCCTTTCGCTGCTGCCTGAAATACCAGCGGGGTAATTTCAGACGGTGGGAATTTTTCCTTGTAAACCTTGTTGATCAATACTTCCTGCGATGTAATGCCGGTATGTTCGGCGATAAGCTGCATGAGTAATCCGGGTTTGATACATCCGTCGATTGTTTTTGCCGCAACGCGCAGTGCCTGTAACCCGATCGCATTACCGCTACCGGGATCTCCGATAACGGGCCCCCATCCGCCAGAGCGTTTGATAGTTCCGTCTGTATCTCTACCGTACATAATTGAACCGGTACCCGCGATAATAATAATTCCGGGCTCACCGCCGTGCGCCGCCTCGAGGGCAATATCCGCATCGCTGACGACACACAGTGAAGCGGGTTTTCCAGGGAGAGTATCCCACTGTAAGAGTATGGCGTTATGGAGGCGATCCTGATCCGCTTTACGACCGGCACCTGCGGTACCATAGACGACGATCCGCACTGAATCAAGGGATACGGAGGTTTGTGAACTTGCATCGGTGATGGCACCGGTTAGTGTTTCTGCACATTTTTCGGGACCGGAGGTTGACAAATTGGAGGGTCCTGCTTTCGCAACCGAAATGACATTTCCCTGAAGGTCGGCTAAACGTGCTACTGTCGATGTGCCACCGCCGTCAACACCAATTACATACTTGTTATCGTTCATTGTTTCCTATAATACGTTATAAGCGATGGTTTATGAAATTTACGGAGATTTGTGCTGAAATGCAATGTAACGAAACACTTGATTTATTTCATCGAATGATTGACTTTTCTACTTCGTGTGAGTAAATTATAGATTATATTCTTCACCCTCAACAACCAAATATGGACTTCCCGTTATGAAAAAACTATTATTCCTGATAGTATTCTTTATCATTTCCTGTGCGCAGCCATCTGTAGAACCCGTAAAGATCGGCGCTGAATTATTAATCGAAAAACATCTCGACCTTCTCCGGGACAAACGTGTCGGGATCATCACTAACCACACCGGTGTTTTGCCCGACGGACGCCACATTGTCGATGTCCTGTACGAGCATGAACATATAGATGTAACAGTCCTCTTCGGCCCCGAACACGGTATCCGCGGCGACGCCGATCGTCCCGTCGAACACGGAAAGGATCCTACAACAGGTCTGCCGGTGTATTCACTGTATGGCGATACCAGAAAACCTACAGCCGAAATGCTCGAACATGTCGACGTATTAATCTTTGATATTCAGGATGTCGGTGCGCGCTTTTATACTTATATCTCTACGATGAACAACGCTATGGAGGCCGCAGCAGAGCTCGGAAAAGAATTCATCGTACTCGACCGACCCAACCCGATAACGGGTACATACGTCGACGGGAATATTCTCGAAGAGGAACACCGCTCGTTTGTCGGCATTCAACCTATTCCCGTTGCTCACGGTATGACGGTCGGAGAACTTGCAAAGATGTTCAACGAAGAGGGTTGGCTTGAAAACGGAGTGAAGGCCGACCTTACCATTATTGAAACAGAGAACTACGCGCGCGATATGTGGTATGACGAGACCGGACTCCCGTGGATCAAACCGTCGCCGAATATGTTAATGCTGAACACGGCAATCGTTTATCCCGCCACCTGTTTCCTTGAAGGAACGAATGTGTCGGAAGGCAGAGGTACCGGACATCCGTTTGAATGGTTTGGAGCACCGTGGATCGGTGCAGAAGATCTTGTCCATACCTTAAACGGTTACGAATTACCGGGTGTGGTTTTCGAACCGGTATCATATGTTCCGGTTGATGTCGTCGACGGCATACAGATCCATCCGCCGAAATTTATGGGTGAGGCCTGTAACGGAGCAGCAATGCGGATAATCGACCGCAATGCATTTCAATCGGTACGCACCGGTGTTTATATTCTCTACACGCTCAGATGGATATACCCGGACGAGTTTGAATTCCGTGATAACCGAATGGATCGTCTGTGGGGCTCCGACCGCATCAGACTCTCCATTGAGGAGGGAAACGACCCGGCGGATATCATCGGAAAATGGCAGGAGGAGTTTGATAAATTTTTATCCATACGTGAAAAGTACTTGTTGTATAACCGATAGTAATCAGTAAACAATAGACAGTTGACAGTAGACAGTAGACAGTAGACAAAATAATCAACACGATATTGAACTCATATACACATGGAGTCTATGTGAAAAATCGAAATTATCAGTCTGAGCAGATTGTCATCCTTCGACTCCGCTCAGGATG
>SLQE01000189.1 GCA_007131635.1 Bacteroidota bacterium
AAAATAAAACAATAATAATATTAATTTACATATGAATATAAAAATTTTTTGTATAATATCATACGTAGTTTTTAGGGCTTGCCAAAGAACTCTTTTTACGGACGAAGCAATATTTTTAAACCCTCTCCGTCGGCAAGTGCATTGATACCTTT
The DNA here is from genome assembly GCA_007131635.1 of Bacteroidota bacterium. GTDB lineage: Bacteria > Bacteroidota > Ignavibacteria > T3Sed10-11 > T3Sed10-11 > T3Sed10-11. The sequence continues at coordinate 153 of SLQE01000189.1, forward strand.
TTCAACATCCTGTAGTTCGATATCGTGTGTAATGAATCCGGTGTCGACAAATTTTTGTGCAAGTCCGCTGCGCAGGATCTTCCGCATCATATCCCAGGTCTCAAAAACCCGGCGACCGATAACACCATGCACGGTCACTCCTTTAAAAATAATATCTTTCGAGAAATCAACAACCATTTTGCCTCCCGGGATACCGAGCAATGCCATCATACCCCCCATCCGGACAATGCGAAATGCGTCTTCATACGCTTTGTAATTTCCGGACATTTCGAGGACGGCGTCAACGCCCGCCCCTTCTGTCTCATCGAGGACGGTTGAGTAAAATCGTTCTTTTTCGTTATCGACCGCGACGTTAAAAGTATAGTCAGCTCCATACTCTCTTGCGAGTCTGAAACGCGATTGTTCCAGTTTTTCCGCGGTGAACATGCCGTGAGACACGTCCGTTGCATATATTTTTTCTGCACCGGCATAGTTTGCTACGGCAATTGCCATCAATCCCTGGACACCGCACCCGAGGACGGCAACCCGTTTCCCTTTTACATCTGCCGCCTCGACCGTATGGGTAGCATTTCCGATTGCATCCATGAAGGCAATAATATCCGGCGGGATCTCATTATTTCCAAACAGCACAACATTTTCGGCCGGAACAGTCAGATACGAGGTGAAACTGCCGTCTTCGTGAATACCTTTAATAATTGTATTCTTGCAAACATGTTTATCGTTTCTGCGACATTGCACACATGTACCGCAGGTGACATGCATTTCTGCCGTTGCATACAGGTGTTCCTGAATAAGATCGATGAAATCCGGCATCGAGCTCAATGCAGATACCGATGTACTCTGCAATTTTTCCGGAAGATACGTTTCACCTCCGTTACCGAACGTGTTCACCAGTTTTTCAGCCAATACATGTCGTGCTTCTTTTCCTGCTTCGACAATTTTACCACAAAACTCATGACCGACGATGACACTATCATAATCGATTCCCTGCATACTGTCACGAAGTGAATCTTTCGAATTATGAATACCGACATCCGTGCCGCAGATTGCGGCAGCGGTAACTTTAAATTTAACATCGGTCGGCTTTTTAATTTCCGGTATGGGACGTTCCGATAGTTCGAAACCCTTCTTCCATTCTTTCCCCGGGAGGGGGCGTGGTTTGGTAACCGCTTTCATGGTACTCATACATTACTCCGTAGATTTTCTTAGTATAGTCGCTTGAGTCGTGCCGCAAAAGAACCGTCAATATTATGTATATGGGGATACGATTCGATTGTTTTACGTGGTGTTATAAATGTTTTATTGACGAAGGATGACGGATCATCGAGTGCAAAGTTTTTATGCTGCTCCAGGAATCGTTGTACGACAGCTTCATTTTCTTCGGGTTCGATTGTGCATGTACTGTATACTAAAATACCCCCCGGTTTCGTTAAGGAGCCCGCCTGTTCCAGTAACCGGTATTGTATCTCCGTCAATTTCGGGATATCCATCACATCGCGTTTGAGTTTTATATCCGGTTTCTTCCGAAGCACACCTAAACCCGAACATGGAACATCCACCAGAACCCGGTCGGCTATCGCCGTAGTATATGTAGTAGCATCGTGCGTTACGATCTTTATGTTTTTTAAGGCAAGTCTTTCCGCTGCACTTTTTATCAGCTCCGAGCGAGTCGGGTACTTTTCGACGGAAATTACCTCGCCGGTATTATTCATCAATTCGGCAAGGTGCATCGATTTCCCTCCGGGTGCGGAGCAAAGATCGATAACCCGTTCATAAGGTTGCGGGTCGAGAAGTTTACCTACCAACCCGGCACTTTCATCCTGTATCGAAAAATACCCTTTTCTGAACATTTCGAGTTGGGTCATCCCGCCGGTTGCCCGTAATTGAACAAAGTAATCCAGAAACGGTGAAGGACTATACTCCAGCCCTTCTTTTTCCAGCAGTGAGATAAATTCAGCGGGTTGAATTTTAACTTTATTGATACGAACCGTAATAGACGGTTTTTCATTGTTCGCAATTAAAAGTTTTTCGGTCTGCTCTTCGCCATACCGTTCGATCCACCGTTTGACAATCCAAATCGGATGGGAATGAACAACCGAAAGATGATGGACAACGGAATCATTTCTGTCGGGATAGCGGATTTCGTGAAGATGTCTGATGATATTTCGAAGGACACCGTTGACGACCCCGGCATATCGCTCGTTCCGTAATCGCTTAACGAATTCGACCGCCTCATTTACGGCAGCATGCTGGGGTATTCGATCCAGGAACATCAACTGATAAAGTGCAACACGCATTGCATTTTTTACATTGATATCGGCTTTCGGGAAATTCCCCCTGTAAAATCCGTTTAATACCCAATCAAGTTTTATTTGCCACCGCACAACACCGGTGACGAGTTCATTCAACAATCCTTTATCCTGATCGGACAAATCACCTGAACGTAATTCATTATTGACGAGTTTATCGAGATAGGCATCGGTTCTTTCGATGCGATTGAGGATTTTTACTGTCAGCCCTCGCGCACCGGAGAATAAGGCAGTTTTTTCTTTATCGGTTTCCGGATTATTTCTATTTTCCTGACTCATATATCGTTCTGTAAATCACTCCAAAAAAGCGGTATTTGTATTATATGTCAAGGGACAGCTTCTTTACGGCAAGCATCAGGAGATTTTGGCGGTAAATAGCTTCAAGAAAGAAGATGAACAAAAGATATCCTGATGTGGTTAAACGGCCGGAAAATATTTTGCACTGAGAACAAAAACGGAATGCATTCGGATACATTCCGTTTCGTATGTTGAACGAGACACTTTATGAGGAAGCTGTTGTGTCCGCAGTATCTTTTTTTGTTTCTGCGTTTTTGCCGTATTTTCTCATAAATTTTTCGACACGACCTGCAGAGTCAACAAGTTTTTGTTTTCCGGTAAAAAACGGGTGACATTGGGAACAAATTTCCAGTTTTAAATTACTCTCTGTTGAACGGGTAATAAAAGTATTTCCGCACACACAGGTTATAACCGTTGGATTATAATTCGGATGAATCTTTTCCTTCATTATCTTTCGACCTCACAGAAATTGGGTTTATAGATGTTATTATTTACAATTATGTAAAGGTAAGAAATAAATCCGTTAATTTCAATTACCCCTGAATAGATGAGGATGAACATAGATAAGGAAAAACAATTGGTCAATCGGAAATCTATCCCTGCAGGATAACCCGCAAGGTCAGACCGGTAATATTAGGAATTTTTTTTAGCTCTCAATTGGTGACAAATTGGCAGGTCAACGTATTAAAAATCGGGGTAACCATCGATATCCACCGTTTCTCTTGCCGGTTTGTTCGATTTTACCGGCATTTATCAGGGTCTCGATTTTCTTTTCAAGATTCTTCGCCCGGATATTTTCAGGGTCGATAATATATATCCGATTGAGCTCCGCGAGAGCACTTTTATAATCACCTTTGCGGACAAACTCCTCCGCGAATCTCAGAATTTGTTTTAATAGTTTCTTTATCGCCGTCTCTTGTGTATCGAAGCGTGGCGCAATTTCTCCTCCCCGCAAATCTTTTCGGGCAGCAGTATCCTTATCCGTTCCTGCACGTATCCGAGATTCATGAATTGCACATCGAATAATATCCGATATTGTCGAACATATCTGTTTCCTGTATAGTTCATTTCGGGGCTGCTGTTTACTCAGATCGGATAATAATTTGACCTGTTTCTCAAGGGCAATGATATAGACGTTTCGATGATCAGAATGCTTTGCATTTTTAATGATCGCGAGTGCTTTGGAATAGGCCTCCACATCAATGTACTTCTTGCATCCCGTCAGAAGCGATGCTATCATTTCATACATTGATTGTCCACTCGGTTTCATTATTACCGTCCTTTTCTTTCATATCTCGATAGGTACCGGAAAGTGCCCGGTATCTATCACTTTTCTCCGCTCTTGCCGGCTTTCGCGCAATCAAGTTCACTCAGGTTCTTACACCAGGAATCATACACACTTTGCAACTCTTGCGTGATATCGTAATTGCCGGGTTGCACATTTTCAATGAATTTCCTGAATGAATCGGGAAGATGCGGTATATCAACCGGTTCGTGTTTTTGCTCCGGCTCTTCATCAATGGTATCATCGAATTCATCAGACTTCAGATAATAATTTATTAACGCCTGCCTGTAGCGATCCTTGGAATTCATTCTTCCCCTGCTGACACCACGCCCCTGATTGGCTGCAAGACTCCACAGCTCATCGACTTCACTCCATTTCTCTCTGGCTACTCTAATCTTTTTCCTCATAATGAGTAGCTCCCGATTAAAAGGATTCGATCTGAGACCTGCCTTAACTTCCTCGAGTGCTCTTTCAAAGTTCTGGAGCAACAGATACTGTTT
>SLQE01000010.1 GCA_007131635.1 Bacteroidota bacterium
AATCGCTGAAAAGAAAAAGGTTTGCCGTGCGGTCGTATATCTTTTTGCAGTAGTCCAAATAATGGATCACCTGATGCCTGCTGTCATCCGAAAAACGATCGATTTCCTCCGCGAATCTGTCCTGATCCGAAAATGCATTCAGGATTGAGCCGTCGGGATAAAAATACCGGCATACAATTTCTAATTTCTCGAGTGTAAGATAGTCATGAATATATTTCCCCGTGTGTGTAAAGATATCTTCGAGCACAAACGGCATTGTGAGGAGTGACGGGCCGGTGTCGAACCTGAATCCGCTTTCATTGATGATCCCCGCTTTTCCGCCGGGATACGGATTTTGTTCATAGACCGTAACCCGTGCGCCTGCCCGGGCGAGGTAAATCGACGCCGCAAGTCCCCCGAGGCCGGCACCGATGATCGCTATCGAAGGTGAGGTTGCCATCGGTTCAGTATCAGTTTATATACAAGCACATGAAAACTCAGCATTGAAAAAGAGTAAAAGAAATCCTCAAGCGGGATGGTATATATCCGTATCCCCGAAAAAGCATCGGCTCCGTACGTAACGATCGGTACCGACGTAAGTATACCATTCATTAAAATAAAAGGGACATACGTGATCACAATAAATACCCAATATAGTTTTGACCTTAACAGCCCCGGGTACAGCCACATGGACAGTATAAAAAAAGCGGCGGTAAATAGAAAGACTGTCTGCGTGTAGGGTTGTCCGGTGTTTATTAACCCGACAATAAGAAACGGAACCGGCAGGATAATCGTGAACAAATCCGGGATACGGTATTCCCGTTCCTGCATTCGCGAACGAATCACTTCATATATAAACAGGCAGGCATACGGTACGGTAATAAAAAAAAGTATTTCCTCGAGCGGAAGTCCGAATATCCGTAGTGCCATAACGTGATCGGCGCTGAACGCCCAATCGCCGCGTGCGGTTGCAATGATATCCCAAATAATATACACAACTCCGACGATGATAATCGATGCGACCACGGAGGGGAATTTGCGATAGAATCGTACTTTTTTTTCAAATGAGAATACTACAGGTATGATGATAACGAAAATATTAATCAAGAGATAACTGCTCATGTGCCTCCAGCCGCTGTGCGAGTAATTCCATTTCCTGTTGCCGGTCCTGGCTTAGCCTTTTCGAGTCGATGACAAATTCAATAACGTCGCGTGCCATGTCGGGTTCCATATCCGTGTATTTCCGGTCGACCACTAACAGCTCATAGACCGCATTGGTATCTTCACGTAATGTTTCCCGGTATCCGAGAAACGACGGCATATTATGCAGAACGGAAAAACGTAAGAACCTGACTTCAAGATTTGATTCTCCATTGACAGCGGCCTCGTTGAGTTTTCTAAGTGCAGATCGCAGGTACGATATTTTCGAAAAAGGACTAAAAACGTGTTTTGCTTTGAGAGCATTGAGTACACCGTAATACGCGAGCAGCACCGGTTCCCCGTGAATATATGATTCGGGAAAATTCGATTCAATGAATTCTATCATTTTGTTAGTTTGTGCGTGACTCTCGATTGAATCATAAAATCCATGCCGGATGTATGACAGAACCGAAGGTTCTAATGTATCCACAGGGTCGGCGGCAGCGGGTCCCGCAATCGCCGAAAAGATGATGACATGTGTTATGAGCAGGTATAAAAACAAAGCTTTTTTCATAAATTTATCTGAGAAACCTCACAGTGATATACGATTGAATGAGTAAAGCGACTTTTGTAAAGTTGGAAATTCTCACGCGTCTTTTCATAAGTTCGCTCAAGGGTTTTTTCTTTATTTTTTTAAACAGAGCCGAATAATACAAATATGCCGAGTGGACGCCGTTTTTAACACCGACAGGTAGTCTCATAATACCCGGAATAGCTTTTTGAAACTCTTGCTCTATTTCGGACTCCAGTTTTTCTTTTTCCCGGTCGGTCATAGCGGATTGTTCGGCGATACCCGGGAGATAAATTCTTCCGCGTTCATCCATATCGCTTTTAATGTCACGCAGAAAGTTAACCTTCTGAAACGCCGAGCCGAGTGCACGTGCCGGGGATACCAATTCGCGGAAGAGCACATCGTTCCCTTCACAAAAAACCCTTAAACACATCAAGCCGACGACTTCGGCGGAACCATACACGTACTTGTTATAGAGCGACCGCTGGTAATGCGTATTGGTGATATCGAGTTCCATGCTATGCAGGAATGCATCGATATACTCCCGGTCAATGTTGTATTTGTGAACGGTTTTCTGAAACGCATGCAGCACCGGGTTTGTGGATAATCCCCGATCGAGCGATCTGTAGGTATCGCAGCGAAACTCTTCAAACAATTTTTGTTTGTCCTGATCGTGGAAGGTATCGACAATCTCGTCCGCTATCCGGACAAATCCGTATATGGCGTATATTGCATCTTTGTATTTCGATGAAAATGCAATGATCCCTAAACTGAACGATGTACTGTAGTGTGTCGTAACCAGCTTACTGATTCGGTAACTAACGTTTGAGTAAAGATCCATTGTCCTGTATAATTCGTTCCAATGTCAGTTTAGAGCTGATGATTACCATCGGCAGTCCCGTTCCCGGAACGGTGGACGCACCGACGTAATAGAGATTAGACAACTTTTCGTCTTTATTACGAGGTCGGAATGCACCGACCTGGTTCATACCGTGAGCGAGACCAAGTCCGGAGCCTTTGTATAGATTCAGCATCCCGGCCCAGTCGTCCGGTGCGAGGGTGATACGAACCATGGTATGTTTGGGTATATCGAAACCAGTTCGGTTCGAGAGATCCCGGATAATGGTATCGGCGAGCTCTTCTTTATCGGACCAGTCTTTTTTGAAGCGTAAATCGGGGACCGGACAAAGAATGAACACATTCTCGCATCCTTCCGGTGCGCATTGAGCGTATGATTTTGTCGGAACATTCACATAGTAATATGGTTTCTGCGGACTGATCGAGGATGTAAATATAGTATCTGCATATCCGCGGAAGTTGCTGCCGAGGAAATAATTATGATGCATTAAACCGTCAATCTTGCCGCGCAGACCGAGATAAACGGTGAACGGAGCAAGTGTCCAGTCCATCTTATCAAGTTTCTTCTCAGAAAACCCGGGACGTTTCAATATAGTACCCCGGAACCCGGCAGCGTCGGCATTCGAAATAAAAATATCTGCCGTCCATCGCTTTCCGTTCTGATCTATTACCGCACCGACTTTACCGTTTACGTTTTCAACACTTGTTACTTCGGTGTTGTATACTATTCTCACGTTTCGTTCTTCGAGGAGTTTGACTATCTCTTCAACCAGGCGGTACATACCTCCGTCGATTTTCCAGTAGCCGTCGTGTTTCAGTTCGGTATAATTAAGAATGCTATAAATCGCCGGTGTCTGGAATGGCGTCGACCCGAGAAAAAAAGCTACCAGCGAGAAGATAATACGGATTTCTTCGGATGAGAAATTATTCTCGACTTCCTTCCACATGTTCCGCATTAAAAACGGAAGATGCCTTGGCGGTACACGTGTCAATTTGAGAATATAGTCGAGTTTATTCTTAAAGTTTTTTTTCACTACGCGGTATTCGGTATCGTGAAATATCCGTCCCGCGCGTGCAAGGTAGCGTTCAGCCTTTGCTGCGAGGTTCGGTTCGATACCGGCAAACTCCTCTTCCAGTTTTTTGAGGTCTTTCCAGATAACAAACGGTTTCTCCCGACCTTCAAAATAAACCTGGTAGATGGGATCAAGCGCTTGTAGTTGTATCGGCGGTTCGATTTCGCAGGATGAAAAAAGCTCGCTCAGTTCATAACTCATACTCATAAAAGACGGACCCAGATCAAAGGTAAATCCATCTTTTTTTATTTGATTGAGTCTGCCGCCGGCAGTTGTATGTTTCTCCAGTATGGTGACATTATGTCCGAGTGATGACAGGCGGAGTGCCATTGACAATCCACCCAGACCGGATCCGATTATTATTGTATTCACGTTAATTCACAAGTATGTATGATAGGTTTGGAGTCCGGTCTAAATAAGTGTTCCGTAATGTGCTCCGGAAAGAATCCCCGGGTGACGCGAGCGGCAATTCCGGCCGCCGAAATTACCGAGAACAACCGGTTTTTTGAATATCATTATGCACAGGCAGAATGAATATTTTTAATGTTTAATAAAATTACTTTTATTTATGCCTGAAGGTAGGCAATAATAGTTACTTTTTACAGACATATAGATAGACCTGACTCACATTTATTCAAATTATTAAACTAAAAAGATAGAATCAAAGTTTCATTTTGGAAATATTATCGATTAAAAAGCCGAATCCACTCCTCAATCGACATATCATCGGTTGTTGGTTTCTCCGGATCAGCGGATTCACCCGATTGCAGTGTCTCGGTCAAAAAGCGCTTAACTGATAATAATTCACAGCTATGAACGCGGGCAAACTTCTGAATTTCAGCATCGTCGGATACAATTATCAGATTACGCGGGTTTTTGCTCCGCGCAATGAGCGATTTTATCAAATTATCCGCAGATCGG
>SLQE01000187.1 GCA_007131635.1 Bacteroidota bacterium
AGTAAAAAAGCACGTGAGGCCGCGGATGTGCTCGATGCTGCGGGCAAGGATATTATCTTTCTCGAAACCGTGGGTGTGGGACAATCGGAGATCGATATCGTGCGGGCATCCGATGCTACGGTTGTCGTGCTCGTCCCGGAATCGGGCGATTCAATCCAGGCGATGAAAGCAGGGCTCATGGAGATCGCCGATGTTTTTGTACTCAACAAATCGGACCGCAGCGGCGCGGATCAGGCTGCGGCGGCAATCGATTCAATCCTGCATCTGCGAAGCAACACATCGTGGTATCCGCCGGTCGTAAAAACGATCGCAAATCAGAATAAGGGCATCGACGAACTGGACATCAAACTCAATGAATTTAAAAAGCGTGCGCAAGAATCAGAGGAATTCCAGAAACGCCGAATCGAATCGCTTGCCGAACGGGTCGACCAGCTTGTTACAAAACGGCTGTACCGGGAATTCTGGACAGGGGAACGGCGTTCATTTTTCAATAAACATCTCGATGCGGTACGCGACTACAGAACGTCGCCCTACGATCTCGCGGAAAAATTAATCGATCATTTTAAGAATGAAAAAATAAATAATTGAGTTTTAAAAAATGTAACGGGAGGAGTGAATATCAATGAGTTTTGAAGAATCCGCCGGCATCAATTTTACGATGTCGGAGAATCAACGTATGGTGCGTGATCTGGCTCGTGATTTTACGGAAAAAGAGATCAAACCGTATGTGATGAAGTACGATGAAAGCCAGGATTTTCCGAAAGAGATATTTGAAAAATTAGGGGAAGTCGGTTTTCTCGGAGCCATTTTCCCCGAAGAATACGGCGGATCCGATATGAGCACCCTCGATTTTGCAGTTATGATGGAAGAGATATCGAAGGTCGATCCGTCCGTCGGTCTCGGACTTGCGGCACATAACGGGTTATGTACGTCACATATATTCCTTTTCGGAAATAATGAGCAGAAGAAAAAATATTTACCCGACCTCTGCAGCGGAAAGAAACTCGGAGGATGGGGGTTGACCGAACCCGGTTCCGGAAGCGATGCCGGCGGGATGCAATCGGTTGCAGAACGCAACGGCGATCACTACATAATAAACGGGAGCAAAACATTCTGCACGCACGGTTCGGTAGGGGAAACCTATGTCGTCATGGCAAAGACGGATAAGGGTAAAGGAAAAGAAAGTATTACTTCTTTTATTCTTGAGAAGGGGATGAACGGATTCTCGGTCGGGAAAAAAGAAAACAAACTCGGGATGCGTGCAAGCGATACAGCAACGCTGATCTTTGAGAACGTGAAAGTCCCGGTGGAGAACCGGATAGGTGAAGAAGGCGAAGGTTTTAAGCAGGCGTTAAAAGTGCTCGACGGCGGACGAATCGGCATTGCCGCACTCTCGGTCGGGATTGCACAGGGAGCGCTGGAGCATAGTTTGAAATATGCGAACGAACGGAAACAATTCGGTAAATTTCTTTCGGAAATGCAGGCAATACAGTTTAAAATTGCCGATATGCATACCGAAACAGAAGCCGCCCGGTTGCTTACGTATGAGGCGGCATACCGGAAAGATAACGGACTTGATTATACCCTGGCAGCCGCCAAAGCGAAATACTTTGCAAGCGAGATTGCAACACGCGCGGCTAACGAAGCAGTCCAGATCCACGGCGGGTACGGCTTTATCAAAGAATACCCGGTAGAAAAATTGTACCGCGATGTAAAACTGATGACCATAGGCGAGGGAACGTCCGAAGTACAAAAGATGGTCATCGCACGACAGCTACTAAAATAGACAAACGGATGAACGATGCCCCGTATCGGTAAAGACGTAAAAAAGGATGCTGCATTTAATCGCAACGAAGACATCACTAAAAATCTGATCCGTGTACTCGATGCAAAAGCAAAAAAAATAATGCTCGGAGGCGGTGAGGAAGCGATTAAAAAACAGCACGCGAAAAACAAACTCACCGCGCGCGAGCGCATCGATAAACTCATCGACCCGCAATCTTCTTTTTTTGAGATCGGCTTGTTCACGGCATACGGGATGTATGCTGAATATGGCGGAGCCCCTTCGTCGGGTACGGTTTTCGGGATCGGTAAAATTCACGGCAGGGATGTCGTGATCGTTGCAAACGATGCGACGGTGAAAGCGGGAGCCTGGTTTCCGATCACGTGCAAGAAAAATCTGCGGGCACAGGAAATCTCTATAGAAAACCGTTTACCGATCGTGTACCTCGTCGATTCCGCGGGCGTTTTTTTACCATTGCAAAGTAAGATTTTCCCCGATAAAGAACATTTCGGCCGGATATTCCGGAATAACGCGGTCATGTCGTCGCTCGGTATAACACAAATCGCGGCTATCATGGGACCGTGTGTCGCAGGCGGAGCGTACCTTCCGATTATGAGCGATGAAGCTCTCATCGTCGATAAAACCGGCTACGTTTTTTTAGCCGGATCCCATCTTGTAAAAGCAGCCATCGGTGAAGAGATCGATAACGAAGATCTCGGCGGAGCGACGGTCCATTGCGAGATCAGCGGCGTCACGGACTATAAAATGAAAGACGACGAGACCTGCCTCAATCAGATAAGAAATATTATCGGGAAACTCGGCGGGCAACACAAGACCGGCTTTAATCGGATTACCCCGCAGCCGCCGGCATTCGATGCAGGGGAGATATACGGCATCATCCCCGAAGACAGAGCAAAGCCGTATGATATGTACCAGGTCCTGGCCCGCATTACCGATAACAGCGAGCTGGACGAATACAAACGCGATTATGGGAAGACGATCATAACCGGTTACGCGCGAATCGACGGTTGGTCGGTAGGTATCGTAGCAAATCAGCGGTCGATAGTAAAAAATGCGAAGGGCGAGATGCAGGTCGGCGGTGTTATTTATTCCGAAAGCGCGGATAAAGCCGCGCGCTTCATAATGAACTGCAACCAAAAGAAAATACCGCTCGTGTTCTTTCAGGATGTTACCGGTTTTATGGTCGGCAGCAGAGCCGAGCACGGCGGTATCATCAAGGACGGAGCAAAGATGGTGAATGCCGTCGCCAACAGTGTCGTACCAAAATTCACGATAATTGTCGGCAACAGTTACGGTGCCGGTAATTACGCGATGTGCGGTAAGGCATACGATCCACGGTTCATCGTCGGATGGCCGTCGGCAAAAATAGCCGTCATGGGGGGAGACCAGGCAAGTAAAACCCTGCTCGGTATTCGTCTGCAGGCGATGGAAAAAAAAGGCGAAAAACTGAGTGAGGAAGAAAAAGCAAAACAGCTTAAGGAGATCAAGGACCGTTACGACAGTGAGACAAATCCATTCTTTGCGGCGGCGCGCCTCTGGATCGACGGTATAATCGATCCCGCGAACTCGAGAGATTTTATCAGCCGGGGAATCGAAATCGCGAACTGTCAGGGAGAATTACCCAGGTTTAATCCCGGGGTGATACAGACGTAAAATAGGGTGCGGGGCTGCGTTGTAGCAGGGATGGATGAATGCATGGGTGTATGCCTCCATCTGGAATTGGATGATTGGTTGATTGGCTGATTGTATTTTCCTTGAACAAGTGGAGTAATTCTTATGGAAGATGTTCATAAGAAACACCTTGAGAAGAATAAGAATATTAATCAGACTGGTATGATGATTATCAAATCAGAGAAATCATCGCACAATACAATAACTACAATACCATCGATGAAAAGTGATATAAAAACAATCAACCAAGCATTCAATCATGCACCCATGCATCCATGCACCCATTCACCAGTGCACTTATACATTTATAACAACGATAACCTTTAAACCCCAACAACAATGACCAAGATATTAGTAGTTGACGACGAAAAATCCATCCGCGACTCGATCAAGATGATCCTTGACTATGAAGGATACGAATCGCTGTTTGCGGAGAACGGTAAAAAAGCTTTGCAGGTTATCGATGATGAACCGGTCGATGTTGCATTACTCGATATTAAAATGCCGGGTATGGATGGGCTTGAAGTATTGGACACGATCCGTGAACTGGATGTCGATATTCCCGTGATTATAATATCGGGGCACGGTACTATTGAAACGGCGGTTGAAGCGACAAAAAAAGGCGCGTATGATTTTCTGGAGAAACCGCTCGACCGGGATAAAGTTTTAGTGACAATCAGGAACGCTTTGCGTCAGCGCAAGCTGTCTCAGGACTACCGTGAGATAAAAGAGAAAGTCGAAACCGACGAGCAGATACTTGGAAAGAGTCAGGCAATTCAAAAAATAATCGAGCTGATAAAGCGGGTCGGTCCGACCGACGCCCGTATTCTGATCACCGGAGAGAACGGGACCGGGAAAGAGCTTGTAGCAAAGGCGTTACACCGGTACAGCAAGCGGACCGATATGTCATTTGTCGAAGTGAATTGCGCGGCCATACCGAATGAGTTGCTTGAATCGGAGCTGTTCGGACACGAAAAAGGAGCATTCACCGGTGCAGCCGCGAGAAGGATCGGGAAATTCGAATATGCGCACAAAGGGACCCTCTTTCTTGATGAAATAGGGG
>SLQE01000299.1 GCA_007131635.1 Bacteroidota bacterium
ATGTTTACGCAATCGATTCGTCTCGGCAGGATACTCGGCATCCCCGTCGGTGTTAACTACTCGTGGTTTATAATCTTTGCTCTTATTACCTTCTCCCTCGGAAATCAATTCGCCTTTGTATACCCGGAGTGGGCTTCACCGGTGCATTACACGGCGGGTATTCTCACCAGTGTTCTATTTTTTATCTCTGTCCTTTTACATGAACTCGGGCACAGTATCGCAGCGAAGCAGAAAGGCATCAATGTACGGGCGATAACGTTATTTATCTTTGGCGGCGTTGCACAGATCACGAGAGAACCCGACCGCCCGATGACCGAATTCTATATTGCGATTATGGGACCGGTGGTCAGTATAGCACTCGCGGGTCTCTTTGCCCTGGTTGCATTTATTTTTCAACCGATAAGTGAAGTCGTTGTCGCCATAGCAATGTGGCTTGCCAGAATTAATTTCATTCTCGTCCTTTTTAATATGATACCCGGATTTCCGCTCGACGGCGGCAGGGTTTTCCGGGCAATCGTCTGGTTTTATGTGGATAGTTATGAACGTGCAACCAAAATTGCATCCGGGGTCGGACAATTTGTGGCGTATATGTTTATTTTAATCGGGATATTCTTTATTGTCGGGCCGGGATTATGGATTAACGGTATCTGGATAGCATTCATCGGATGGTTCCTTTTAACGGCGGCACAGCAGGTGAGCCAGTATGCAACACTCAGGAGTGCGTTGCGCGGCGTAAAGGCACGTGATATCATGCAGACCGATTGTCCGCGGGTCGACTCATCGACGACGGTAAGCGACCTGGTAGAGAAACATATGTTCCGAACGGGGCGGCGGGCGTTTCTCGTTATCGAGAATGATACCCTCATCGGACTTGTCACATTGCATCAGATTAAAGAAGTTCCGCGTGACGATTGGCATACCACGCCGCTCGGTGAAATTATGACACCGTTCGATAAATTACACCGGGTAAAACCCGATACCGAAATTAGTGAAGTGCTTGAAATTATGAACGCGGAAGACGTCAGTCAGGTACCCGTGGTGAGCAGCGATAAACTGGAGGGTATCATCGGCAGAAATCACTTATTACAGGTTGTAAAAACCAGGCTGGATATCGGAATTTAAACCTTCAGGCTGGAGTAGTCCAGCTTTTCGAAGTTGATGTCTCTGAGTTCGTTGATTTTGTTCTCGATTTGAGACAAATGGCTCTCAAGCTGTTTGAGATGTACCTTTTCCGGATCGGTAAGTGTTTGTCGTTTTAAAACATCTATCGAAATTTTTATTGCAGCCATCGGGTTGTTGAATTCGTGACAAATGGCAACGATCAGAGCTTTTATTGCATCGGTTTGTTTCTCGGCCATAAGCTGCCGCTTATTGATTTTTTCCATCTGTTCACGGAGCTGTGCTCGTTTCAGTGTATTGACAATGGTGCGGGAAAGAATTTCGATGCCGGTCTCTTCTTTTACAAGATAATCATCAGCACCGATCTTCATAGCTTCTACGGCCACCCGCAATTCTTTACTCGATGTCAGAAAAATAACCGGTATTTTGGTCGTGGTTTCCCGTATTAAACGCGTGATCTCAAGGCCGTCTGCCATCGGGAGAAAATAATCCGTTAAGATGATATCTATAGTATCGGTATTATCTTTTAAGTATTCTATTGCTTTTTCGCCGACTTTGTACCAGACGATATCGATTTTTTCAGGTTTGTGCTTTTCTAACCAACGACGTGCCTGGTGGACATAATCATCCGAGCTATCGACGAATAGAACATTGATATGAGGATGTGCAGTTGCCAAAATGATCTCCGTTTAAACCTTGAAAAGTCTCAACCAAACAATGTACGGCGAAATCAATTCAAATTCAATATTTCGTAAATTAAAGAAAGATAATATTGATTTTCAATGATTTATTACATATTTTGAAAAGAAGTTTAAACTTTGATGTACACTATAATAATATTTTTTCAGGAGATCACTAAATGCCCGAAAAAAGTCGCATACTTGTTGTGGACGATGAAGAGGCGCTGCGTACCGTTTTAAGTACTGAGTTGACCAGTGAAGGATACGAAGTCAGTACAGCAGCAGATGGAGGCGAAGCTATTGACCTGGTAAAAGATAATAACTACGATCTGGTATTGCTTGATATTAAAATGCCAAACGTTGACGGCTTTGAAGTTTTGAAGTACGTCAAGGAAAATAAACCTGATATGAAGGTTATCATGTTGACCGGTTTTGCTGATTTAAAAAATGCCATCGAATCCAAGCGTCTCGGAGCGGAAGATTTTGTCAGCAAGCCATACGATCTTGTCGACCTGCTGACCACGATTGAACGTGTCCTCAGTGATTAATACCCGGGTATTTTATAATCTGCCAATCTCTATTTAGCCTATCATTGTTGTATTATGGCACAGCGATATAATATCCTCATCGTTGACGATGAGCGTGCACTTGTTCATATGCTGCAAGCGGAGCTGTCCTCAGGAGATCGTTTCGAGGTTGATGTCGCGCTTGACGGTGTTGAGGCCATTAATAAACTGCAGTCCAGCATTTACGATGTCGTACTGCTGGACGTACGTATGCCGCGTGTCGGCGGTATCGAAGTCCTGAAATTCCTTCAGGAACAATCACCGCAAACGCAGGTGATCATGTTGACCAACTACGCCGATATTAAGACAGCGATTGAGACCATAAAACTCGGAGCATATGATTTCATTGCAAAACCGTACGAGTACGACGAACTGATCGCGACGATCGAACGTGCACTGGAACGCAGGCGGTTGTTTATCGACAATGAGTTGATGAAAAGTCAGTTGTACGGGAAGCAAAAGGATTTTAAGATAATCGGTAAGAGTGAAGCGATCATCGGTCTTATCGATCGGGCCCGGAGAGTTGCCGAAACCGATTCAATCGTATTAATTCAGGGCGCCAGCGGTACGGGAAAAGAACTTGTCGCAAATCTCATACACCGGGCAAGTCCGCGCGGCGATCGTCCTTTCGTCGCGATGAATTGTGCTTCCATACCGGATTCACTCCTCGAAAGCGAACTCTTCGGCTACGAGCGGGGAGCATTTACGAATGCATACAATACAAAGCAGGGACTTGTAGAAGTCGCACACGGAGGTACGATCTTCCTCGATGAGGTCGGCGATATCAGTCCTGCAATTCAGCCGAAACTTCTTCGATTCCTGGAAACCGGCGAGTTCAGACGGGTCGGAGGTACTAACCAGCTCAAGGTTAATGTCAGAATTATCTCCGCGACGAATAAAGACCTAACCCTGGAGGCAAAAGAAGGCAGATTCCGCGAAGATCTTCTTTATCGCCTGAATGTCGTTACACTACACATACCCCCGCTGAAAGAACGGAAAAGCGATATACCCATGCTCGTCGACCATTTTCTGAACAAACATGTTCGGACAAAACCGCAAAAGCAGATGAGTCCCGATGCTATGAAAGTTCTCTATGAGCACGACTGGCCGGGCAATATCCGGGAACTCGAACACGTGGTCGAAGGTGCTATCATACTGTCAGCGAAAGAGGTTATCGAACCTGCAGATCTGACGTTGAACACCAACCTCCAGCAATCGATTAAACCCCGGCCTGTACCCTTCGAAGAAAATCAATACACAGAGACAAAATCGGATCTCGACGGACATGCGCGCTCTCTCGAGGAGATTGAAAAAGAACACATCGAGAAGGTCCTGAGGCATAATGAATGGAGTCGGGTAAGAACGGCACATGATCTCGGTATCACTCCAAAAACATTATACCTCAAGATAAAGCGTTATGGTATTCATACACCATAACAGACGACTCACTCTCCCGGGGACCAATCTATAATATCTCTGTTACGTGTTTGTCAAACGGTGTGTAACAGATCGTGCATAATAAACCATAGAAGAGCCACCACACCGATCATACCGAGTACCAGTAAAAGAATCTGAAAGAGTGCGCGTGTTCCTCCGCTGTCTTTATTCTGATCTTTATAACGCAGCATAGTGTGACACCTTATGCAATGTGTCGATCCTTCCGGATTTGCAGAACCACAGTTTTTACATTTCATAACCTATCTCCAATACGAAAATATATAATGAATACATGCGTGAGTACGGTAGGGGAGACCAGGTCTAATTCCGAAAAACGAGATTGAGTATACAGAGATCGAGTTGGCGGTAGAATCCGGTTTTTGTTATGATGTGGTTATTACCGGTGAACACGTCACTATAACCGAAACCGGGCATAACGAATGGATGGGAGGGAAAGAAAACAAAGATGTTCACCGTTGTAGTAGCGGCCAACGGGACGAACAAAGATTGAGATCCGCAGATCGAACCGTTATGATCGGGCCAGGCGTAAACATCTGCCGTAGACAATGTTACGACTCCGCTCAGTACCGTCATCGTGAAAATTATACAGACGATCAACGTGGAAATATTTTGATACTTTTGTCTCATATGCCACCGGAATATAAATAGATTTTATCAGGGAATCAAATGCGATTTAAAAAATATTTTATATAAAATCATTGACTTTTAATCACG
>SLQE01000453.1 GCA_007131635.1 Bacteroidota bacterium
TAAACCCTTCGGTATGATATACGAAATCGCGAAAATCGCGTCGGGCAGCCGCTGAAATCTGTTCCATTGCTTCCGACCATTCCGGATTTTCCACTTCATCTTCCAGGGTACGATATTCGGCGGGGAGACTGACGCGGAGAATGGCGGAGATATCCAGCTCGAGAGTTCGCTGAGCGATAGCGGGATGCGCATATTTGAGGGAGATGACTTCACCCTGTTCGGTAATTTTAATTTTCCCGTTGACAGTTCCGGTCGGTTGACCGAGGATCGCCTGATGTGAGGGCCCGCCGCCGCGTCCTACCGTTCCGCCTTTTCCATGGAAAAATAGTATATCAACACCGTTTTTCTGTGCCGTCTGTGTCAATGTCCGCTGCGCTTTGTATAATTCCCAGGATGACGCAACAACGCCGCTGTCTTTCCCGCTGTCCGAATAACCGATCATTATCTCCTGGTGTTGATTCCGTTTTTTCAGATGCTGTTTATATATCGGGTGCTGAAATAGTCTGTGCATAACCGCAGGCGCATTGTCGAGATCGTCGACCGTCTCGAAGAGCGGAGCAATGTCAATGTCGCTTCCGGTAATACCACTATCGTTTGTTTCAATTAATCCGGCGGTTTTCATGAGCAGGAGCACTTCGAGAACGTCGATGACCGATGCACACATACTAATGATATATGTCTGAACAGATTCCCGGCCGAAATCGGCATGGCAGCGTTTTATAGTCGATAATGTATCTAAGACATTTTTTGCCCGGTCGGATACATTATCATGAACTTTTAACGGCTTGAAAAATTGCTCTTCAATGACACGCAGTCGATCAGATTCGGTTCCATGTTCGTATTCGGGATAACTCTTCGAAAGGAGCTCTGCAACTGCCGCCCGATGCTCATCTCTGTGTTGACGGACGTCGAGCGTTGCCAGATGAAAGCCGAATATCTCGACCTGTCTGATGAGACGTGCAAGATTACCGTCTGCAAGATAGGATCCGCCATGTGTGCGTAAGCTTCGGTCGATAGTGCGAAGATCGTGCAGATACTCATGACTGTCTCCGTAACCGTAAACGAAGTCAGTGTTTTTCGATGAAAGAGCGTCGAGAGTATTTTTTAATTTTACCGATATGAGCCGGAATTTCTGCCGGTGTATCTCTGAGGGATTTCGTACGGTGACGCGATCATGGTCTTCCGGTGAGAGTTGCCTGAGATCGTTCGCGATCGACTCTTCAAGCTCTCCGGTAACGCCGATCAAACGTTTTGATTCACTGTATTCCAGGTAAAGCTTTTCCGTCCGGTCAATATACAACTGCATTGCAAGCTCTTTATGACGTCGCAGTGTTTCGTATGTGATGTCCGGTGTTACAAACGGATTCCCGTCCCGGTCGCCGCCCATCCAGCTACCGAATCGCAGGAACGAAGGTATATTGAACCGGTATTGTGGATAATACTTTTTCAGTTGTTTTTCGAGTTCCTGATATACGTCGGGGACCGCGTCGAATAATATTTCACGAAAATAGTGCAAACCGTTAGCGACTTCATCGAGCACCGAAAATTCGAACAACCGAATTTCGTCGGTTAACCAGATGCTCATAATCTGCCGCCGGATATCCGCGATGAATTGCTCCCGGTCCGGTTTTGTCAGGTGCGGATTCTCAAGTGATTCCAGATTCCTCCAGATCTGAAGATGTTTCAGCAAAATAGTCCGGCGTGTGGCTTCGGTCGGATGAGCGGTGAAGACCGGTACAATGGACAATGTGTCGATGGTTTGCTGAATGACCGTTGCCGGTATACCTTGATTACGAAATTCCCGGAGACTATGTTCGATGGATCCCTGTTGCGGCCGGGCGTGTGGGTTGAGTCTATACTGTTTCCTCCGATGGATGCGATGATTCTGTTCAGCAATATTCGATAACTGGAAATATATCGAGAAAGCACGAATAATATTTGACAGAGTGGATACATCCAGCGATGCGATCTTCTTTTTAAGGGATCGCATGCGTGACGTTGAGTGTTTCTCCCGTAATGATTTCGTGGTCGTGCGGATGTACTCTTCCAATTCGAAAAATTCTTCTCCCTCGATATCGATGATCACTTCACCGAGGAGATTACCGAGCAAGCGGATATTATCGCGAAGCGGCTTTAATTTGTCTGTTTTTTTGGATTTCATATTTATTTGCTTATTTCCATATAGAATAATAGTGTATACAAATTAATAACATATTAATGGAAAAAGCAATATAACAGAGATCTTGTTCGCTTAGTTCATCATTCAGTCCTGGTAGAACTACAATGCAATTAAGGTGTATGAATCGCAGCACCCGGAAAGAATGCCGCCCAGGCAAACCAGAAAGCAATATATGATTCGGGCTGTTTCAATTGTGCACCGGTGCGCGGACCATCTACCGCGAATCCAAATACATCCCAATATGTTCCCTCGCTATCTTTCATAACAATCGGTAATTGATTCTGAACGGGTGTAAATCGGAGCAGCGTGCCGTCGTCCAATCTTCGTTCATAAGCCACGGCAAAATTAAACGCATTGCTTCCGACGGTGACAAGCGGATAATCCCGGTATACGTCGTTTATGGTATGAATCGTATCGGGGAATTCATTGATTTGAAAGATACGTGTCTCATCTCCAAATGTTGTCCCGTGAACCCGTTCCTTTCTGTGTAAGCGGTCGTCATTGTTCACAACGGGAAATATAAGACGATTGCTGACTCTGTAATCTCCATACGGGTACGCACCGTACTGTCTGCTGAAACCGGTTTCCGTCGAAAGAACTTTCGAACCGGGATACATTCTCTTCCACGTACCCCATGTCGTTTCGATCATCGTGACGAGTTCAGCTTTCTCACTGATATGTTGTCCCCGCACCGCTTGCATCATCATCTGCGACCAATAGCTGTCGGTCGCACGATCATATGCGATAAGATTCGAGTTGTAGAGGAGACCCGACACACCGAATGTTGTTTTTGTACCGGATAAAACCCGGTCCCACGTAATTGCGCTTCCCGTGAGCGGACAATAGGTAACGGAAAATGCCTCGCCGCCGATTTCATCGTTGACGATTTCGTGCCAGTCCAAAATCGGGTGCGGGTAAGCTCTGATTTCGTTTCCGATCCTCACGCCTACAACCAGATCATCGTCAAAAAGATAGGGAGGTACTTCGTTCACCCGGATAAAAATCGGATTGTCAATGGACGGGATTCCGTCTTTTCCCGGTCCTCCGTCAAATACCTGTCCCGTTGGAATGAGCCATTCAGCGTCATCGCGGCCGTTTGTATCCATCGATGTGTCGGAACATCCTGAAACTCCGATAAGAAATAGAAACATCAAAAAATATTTATTCATTGTGTCCTCCGTTTTTGTGTGCAAAACTTATAGTGAATAGAAAAATGAAACCGATGAAGTAAAGGTTGTTGTCAGTTGTGTCCCTTTCAAGTTCCTGTAAAGAGGTATTTGTCCGTCGATACGCATTTGGAATAGTTCGTGTAATTTTATATTGATACCCGGAACAGCGTAGAGCCACTGCCCGCCGGTATTTGATACGAAATCCCCGTCAAATCTATCCTTCCCGGTTATCCTGTAGCGGATCATTAATGTTGCATCAAAGGGAGTGTCGGTGCGGTAGCCGGCGCCGAAAGATGCCTGAAATTCATTGCCGAAAGAATAGCCGGTGTCGTTTATTCCGAATCTGTCATTTGAACCCGTTATTCTGTATGTTATGCTGCCGAACAAGCTTGTCGGAGATCGCGGTACAAATCCCTTGAAGCCGTACGCCCAGAATACCAGGTCCCACGCTCCGGATCCCGGCTGCAGGTCTGCGGGTAGCAGTATGTTATCGATTCTGACCTGAGACCGACCGAGCGGAATTTTCGGCCCTATGCCGATACTCAGTTCCCGCTGATCCATGATTGTTTGCTGGTGAAGGGTGTATTTCATAAGAACTATCCCGTCCCCGATACCGCGTGTTCGGGTAATTTCCCCTGTCGTTCCTTCCAGCGGTGAGCGTACCCGTCGTTCCTGCTGAATACCGGTAATCATAGCTGATACGGATAACCGGTGAGTGATGCCGTATGAAATTTCCAATAGTAACGCCTGGGAGATTCGTTTTCGTTGGGATTCTCCGACCCGTTGTGTGCCCGCAATAACGTCATCCAGATAATTAAAATCATAGGTGAACACGAATTGCCACTGACCGGGCGGGGTGCCGGGGAGTTCCATAGTACTCAACAGCGGGGTCCCGGATGAACAGCAGGCCTGGCCGTGAGCTTCCTGTTGATTGATAAACAGTATTATTATTGTCAATATCAATAGTCGCTTTTTCATAGTATCACCCTCCTCGAGATCAATGTACCATATTTGAAGATTTTGGACTGTCAGATAAATGACATAATGGGATAAATGTCAACTAGATGACTGAATCCGGTGACCTGTTCATCGTATGTTAAAGTTGAATCTTATAATTCAATCAATATCATCTAACTTTTTTATCTGGAGGTGGGTTATGGATACAGCACAAAACTTTTTCAAGAGA
>SLQE01000452.1 GCA_007131635.1 Bacteroidota bacterium
GTCTTCATGGTAATTCACCGTAGTAATTTCTTAAATATTGCGCGGCATAACGGGGGTCCTGATCGATAGCCCTCCGGAGTATACCCATCGGATCCCGATGAAACACTCTGTCGAAGGTGCGGTAAGGGTCGCTCTGTGCGGCTGCTTCTATGATAAGATCGGGATTTGTCCGGTATAACTGATCCAGAAGGTAATCACCCGAATGCTCGATCAAAGCGGGGATCAGCTCACGCGGAGGATCGGCGGCAACGGCTCTCAAAATATGGTCACGGTAATTATGCATCAACCAATCGACGGCTGCATCCGGGTTAGCATGAATGGCTTCCCGGAGAGCACCCGTATGGTCATAAGCAACAATTTCATCCAGATAATCAAGTGCCATATATTCAAGCACACTTGCCTTATCAAGCTCCAGTGCCGTTTGGAGATGCTCCCAGGCGGTCATGTGTGGCTGTCTGCCGCATCCCGTAACCGTGGCGATAAGCAACAAAAATATAAGTTTTCTCATAAAGATACCATAACAAAAAGTATTTAAATCGGAAAAAGAATACTATGTATTATCGTAAAATGATTTGTGTAATTCAAGTAAAACACTTGCAACCCAGAAATATTATTATATATTTATACAATCTACGTCAAAAAAAATATACAACGAAGAATACATTGTGGATACATCGAACAACGATAAGGTTTTTATCAGTGGTTTTCTTTATACATCATTTGCTTCGTTCTCGTTTTTTTCGAGTTTCTATTTGTTGCTGCCGGTAATACCGTTATATGTTGTAAAACTTGGCGGTACGCCGAGTGATGTGGGTATAGCCCTGGGATTATTTCCGATCGCGTCGATTCTTGCACGGCCGTTCATAGGCGTCTATGCCGATACCCAGGGAAGAAAACTGTATATGATCGTCGGCAGTTTTATTTTTCTTGTATCGGCAATCTTATATTCTCTAACGGCGGTGTTATTATTATTATTTTTACTCCGATTGTTGCATGGCTTTGGTATGGCGTCGTTTACCACCTCGTCTTCGGCGTATATTGCCGATATTGTACCCCAGCACAGGCGCGGCGAGGCAATGAGTTACTTTGCATCGGCGAATAATCTCGCCCTCGTTATCGGTCCCTATATCGCACTGACATTAGTTGGAACCGATAACGGCTTTTCTGTCGTTTTTTACATAGCAGCAGTACTCTCGGGTATATCTATTTTACTGGTTTTACCTGTAAAAGATACACCGTTGGCTGCGAAGCAGAATCAGAAATTTTTCGATAAAGCGTTATACAGAAGGGAAGTCATTTTTCCCTCGATGGTTATCGGTGTGGGTGCTCTGACATATGCGGCGATTATTGCTTTTTTGCCGATTCACGCTCAATCGATAGGTATCGCCAATCCCGGGGTGTTTTTCACCTCATACGGATTATCGGTCATCGGGAGCAGGGTGATTGCATCGAAATTAATCGATAAGTACCCCCGTCCGAATGTTGTGGTTTTCTCTGCAATACCTATGCTCATTGCGGTTGCAATGCTTGCATTCACGCAGAATCTGGTGCAGCTGATCCTGGTTGCTATTCTTTACGGAATAGGTCTGGCATTTTTACTCCCCGCGGCGCAGGCATTCCTCATCGATAGAGTGCAGAAAGAAGAAAGGGCGAAAGCTCTCGGTGTATTCTTCTCTTTTCTCGAACTCGGTATCGGCGGCGGGGCTATCGTACTCGGTCTGGTGGCTGAATATTATGGATATCGATCGGCTTTTATAGTTGCATCGTTAATCGGAGCGTGCGGTATCGGGTTTTTCCAATACGGAGTGCGCAAAAATTGGTAATGAAAAACATAAAATAATATAGGAGACACAATGAAGTATCCGGACACATTACATTATGAAGAGATCAAACCGCGGAAAAAAGTCGACGGCGGAAATCCGTTGCTGATCCTGCTCCACGGACGCGGAACAGATGAGCATGATCTGCTTGGATTGGCAGACTATCTTGATGAAAGGTTGCACATTGTAAGCGCGCGTGCGCCGTTTCCGTTCCAATGGGGTCAGGGCTTTGCATGGTACGACATTGAAGAAGTGGGAAAACCGGATGCCGAAAAGTTTCCAACATCTCTGGAGCTAATCGCAGGTCTCGTCGATAATTTGCAGAATACCTATGAAGGCGCAAAGGAAAAGACATTCCTCCTCGGCTTCAGTATGGGATCGGTCATGGCTTTTGCAACCGCCCTTTCCTATCCGGGAAAAATATCGGGTGTTGTCTCACACAGCGGTTATATTGCGGAAAGTGAAGATACTGATTACAAATGGAATGAAGCAAAGAAAGTGAATTTCTTCATAGCTCATGGTGTTGCCGATCCGGTTATTGAAGTGCGGTTCGGTAAGCGGGCGGAAGAACTGATGAAGCAGTACGAAATGGAGTTTACATACAAAGAATATCCCATTGCACATCAGATAAGCGGAGACAGCTTAAACGATATTGCACACTGGCTGAAAATAAACATAGAATCATGAATATAGCAAACAATAAGATACAATTTGGAAAACATACTGCGGAAGAACTTCTCGATCAATTCGGCAGTCCTTTATACGTTTACGAAAAGGAAACACTGGTCAGACAATACGAACGGCTAAAAGACGCATTTAAAGATTCCGACCTTTCCATTTTATTTGCCTGTAAGGCGAATTCAAATATCGAGATCTTAAAAGTATTTAAAAATCTCGGTTCGGGAATAGATGCTATCTCTCCGGGAGAGGTTTTCCTCGCGCTTCAGGCAGGATTTAAGCCCGAGCAAATCCTCCTTACAGCCACCAACCTCACGCGTGAAGATATCGAATATGTACTGGATAAGAATATCATTGTCAATATCGATAATATTTCAATGCTCGAAGAGCACGGGGAACTGTTTGCCGGCAGGGAAGTATCAATACGGATAAATCCGGATATCAGAGCCGGAGGGCACTCCTATCTTGAAACCGGACATCGCGATTCAAAATTCGGCCTGGTCATTGAAGAAACCCCGCGGGCGATTGAATTGCTCTCGAAACACGATGCAACGGTAGTCGGTTTGCACCAGCATATCGGATCGGATATCACTGATGCGGGTTCTTTACTGGAAAGTCTCGATAAAATTTTAGCCGTAACCCTTACCTATGATTCACTCAGGTTTATCGATATCGGCGGAGGTTTCAAAGTCAAATATCACGAAGACGATTCGGAAACAGATATTGCAGATGTCGGGTCGAAAGTCAGCAGAAGATTCAACGAGTTCTGTCAGAAGAATAATCGTACACTTCGGCTTATGATCGAGCCCGGAAAATTTCTCGTATCAGAGTCGGGATTCTTGTTGACGAAAGTCCAATCCATAAAGGGAAGCGGAAAAAAGATTATTGTCGGGACGGATACGGGTATGAATCATCTGATCCGGCCGGCACTCTACAATGCTTATCATAAAATAGTAAATGCTTCACAGGTCGATGGCATCCGCGAAAAAGTCGAAATTGTAGGTAATATTTGTGAGTCTGCAGACGTTCTCGGACAGGAGAGAGATATCTCCGGTCCAAAAGTGGGCGATACCCTGTGTATCTTTAATGCGGGCTCTTACGGATACTCTATGGCATCTACATATAATGCACGCATGCTACCCGCCGAGATTCTTGTTGAAAACGGAACTCCACGCTTGATACGTCGCCGTCAGCAGCTTGAGGATCTTTTATGTTTTAACCCTGATTGATAAAAGAGTAACGAAGATAGCTTGTGGTTGTAATTATTACAGAGCCGTGATGTAATAATAACCGCATCTGTATAAATGTATGATTGTACTTTATTGCGATTTCGCGTAATTTGCTAATGAGATTTAATTTTTGATATAAAACAAACACGTAAAATTGGCATTATGTTTGATAATTATTGGTAATACGATAATAATGTTGTGATTATATCTGAAGATATGGCTGCCATATACAAAATTCATGAAGATTAGCAAACGGCAAAAAAGCAAAAAAGCAACCCGTTTAATAAAGGTCAATAAAAAGAATCCGGCGCACTCTCAAATAAGCGAAGCTGCTGAATTAGTGCGAAATGGGGAACTTGTTGCCTTTCCCACAGAGACCGTTTACGGGCTCGGTGCGAACGGCTTAAATAAATCCGCTATAAAAAAAATATTTTCGGCAAAGAACCGGCCCCAGGATAATCCTCTCATTCTACACCTTGCGTACAAAAAAGATATCTATATGTACGGTCGCGATATTTCAGCAAAAACAAAGAAACTTATCCGTACCTTTTGGCCGGGCCCTCTGACTATTGTCGTCAAAAAGAACAAAAACATTCCGGATATCGTGACAAGCGGGTTGGATACCGTTGCATTAAGAATGCCCGATAATGAAATAGCTCTTGCATTAATAAAAAAGGCAGGCGTGCCGATCGCGGCACCAAGTGCAAACGTATCCGGTAAACCAAGCCCTACATCGGCAATGCACGTTTATAGCGATATGTACGGTAAAATTGAATTGATACTGGACGGA
>SLQE01000212.1 GCA_007131635.1 Bacteroidota bacterium
AAAAGCTTTGGATTCACCGGAATCCGGTTTTACTTTTCTGAAAAAATGCTCGAATGCCTGATTAATAAGTTGATTCTTTTCCAGAAGGATCTCGGTATTCGGCAATATCCCTAATTCAAGTGCCGATGAACGAAAGATCGAAGCGGTGAAGCTGTCGATCGTTCGCACCTGGAAATCGGAATAATTGTCGAGTATAGTGTCGATTGTTTCTCCGGCCCGTTCCCGGAGTACTGTGCGGTCTATTCCGGTGAGATATGCAAGTATATCGAGATGTTCGTCATCACCGGAATATATAGCTTTTAGCCAGGTGATGATTCTCTCTTTCATTTCCCGGGCTGCATTGTTTGAAAATGTTATTGCCAGGATATTGGTAAGAGTATTCTTTCCGATTCTGTCCGAGAGTATGAATTGGATGTACCGGTGCGCGAGTGCGCGGGTTTTACCCGATCCCGCGGATGCGCGGAGCAGCGTGAAATCGGGAAACGACAGGTCTCTATCGGGTGTGAGAACCGTGGGTGCCATGCGGAAAAATTATTTACCTTTCCATTTCGGTTTTCTTTTTTCCACGAACGCTTGCATTCCTTCCTTTTGATCTTCGGTTGAAAAGAGGAGATAGAAGTTTTTTCTTTCGAATTCGAGACCGGTCTCAATGGTCGTGTCGAATGCTTTCAGCACGGATTCCTTTGCCAGCTTCAATGCCATAGGCGGCTTCGAAGCGATCAACGCTGCCGTCTCTTCGGCTTCGCTGATGAGCATTTCCACCGGGACGATCTTATTGACCAGACCGGCTTGTTTTGCTTCCTCAGCTTTAATAAATTTCCCTGTGAGCACCATCTCCATTGCGCGATATTTTCCGATCGCGCGCGTCAGACGTTGTGTCCCACCTGCACCGGGCATCACCCCTATATTGATTTCGGGTTGTCCGAATGTCGCGGTTTCGGATGCGATGATGATATCGCAGAGCATCGAAAGTTCGCATCCGCCGCCGAGTGCAAATCCGCTGACGGCCGCGATGAGAGGTTTTTTTATTTTCCGGATCCGATCCCATTTTGAAAGTTGATCTCTGACGAGCATATCGACTGCGGTGGCTTCTGCCATTTCCTTTATATCCGCTCCGGCGGCGAATGCCTTTTCATTGCCGGTGAGAATGATACATTTTATCGCATCGTCGCAATCGAGTGATTCCAGCGCCGATACGATTTCGTCCATAACTTCCCGGTTGAGGGCGTTTAAAACCTCAGGTCTGTTTATTTGTACCTGAGCGAACCCTCTTTCGTTCGTCGTCACAAGAATGGTTTTATAATTCATACTCATATCCCTTGTTCTATGGTTCTACTTCCGGATTATGTTACGGGACGATAACTGTTGTAAATTCGTCCCTGAACGGTGAAACGCGAATTGAATCACCACGCAGCGCAATAAAGTATCTATCGGTCTGATGATCAAAGTGAATGAGCAGTTCATATTCCAGGGAAGATAATCTGCCTATGTTATACAGTTGCGCGACGTGACCGCTCGGCATTATGACTCCGTCCGGCTCGACAACTTCTCCCCGGGTTAAAGTAATGATCTCGATTTTGTCATAATCGATACGAACCTGATAACCGCGGATCAACGGAGGCCGGAAACGGTCTCCCGGCACAATCTCCATGAAGACATCATCCGATTCTTCCAGGAACCGGTAGAACATGATATTTAGTGTATCTTCGGGTAAGTCGCCCTGCGATGCCCGGACAGACAACAAAAGTATTGCTATAATACATATACTATGCAGTAAATTCTTTACCGCATGCACCGCAGAATGAGTATCGAACCGGCATAGTGGCCCCGCAGGATGAACACTGTGTGAGTAATCCTTTGCGAACTTTTTCATAATCGATCGGTTTCTTGTTTTTAAAAGAATCAATTCCTTCAAAAATCTCCGGCGCCGAAGTATGCACTGTCAGCCAGTCCCGCGCATGTCCGATTGTAATGCCCCAGGAAAGGTCGCGCCAGACATTCAGTTGTTGTTTTGTATAGCGGGTTACTTCAGGGAGTTTATTTATGAGCTTATCGGTTATTTCTCTGACTGCATTGTCCAATTGATCCCGCGGAACCACCCGGTTTACAAGACCCCAGTCAAGGGCTTTTGCAGCGGGGATCTCCTCGCAGAGCAGCAGTATCTCGCGGGCTCGCCGGTCGCCGACGATGAGCGGCAGCCACTGTGTAGCACCCGCCGCCGGGACGCTCCCACGCGCCGGTCCGACCTGGCGAATATAAATATCGTCGGCTGCGATTGCGAGATCGCACGCCATGTTCAGCTCATTGCCGCCGCCCACGACGATTCCGTTGAGGCGCGCGACCGTCGGTTTGCCGATATTGCGGAGACGGTCATGCATCTCGATGAACACTCCCATCCATTTATAAAAATCTCCGGGGTGTGACATAAATTCGTCATGCCATTGTTTTATGTCCGCGCCGGTACAAAATGCTTTCTCACCCGCTCCCGTCAACACCATCACCGCAATCGTGTCATCCCAGGTAACATCTTCAAACACGCGGTGTAGTTCGCGGACGGTCTCGAAGTTTAACGCGTTGTGAGCGTGAGGACGATTGATGGTGACGGTTGCGACCCTGTCTTTCTTCGAATATAAAAGATGTTTTAATTCGAGTTGTTCGGGATCCTTGCCGGTATAGTTTGATTTATGCATGTTCCACCACCTCGGCAATCATCATCTGTACCAATCCGGCGGCAAAATCCATTAGATCTTTTCCCGCTGCTTTCCCCTCGGGAGACGCCATAGCCCGGTTGAGAGCATCCTCATTTTCAAAATACATCTCGGCAAGAAGATAAAATTTTGATTCGCCTCCGATGGCGCTGGTTATTTTTGACACTTCGAGTTTTTTCAATCCCGGCATTTTTTTCACAAGCGGTGTGTGTTTATTTGTATAATGATCGTCGAATGCAGACGTATCGGAGGGTTTTTTATAGAGAGCGATCAATTTTACCATTGGCATATTCCTCATGATTTATGAATATTGCGGTAATATAAGAGTTTGTCATAAAATATAGAAGAATACTCTCGTAATTGCAACCTGTTGATTTTACATGCTTTTTTCGTATACTTAATGTCGGGGGAGCGTTTTCAGGTTTTTGGTATGTCTTTTTTATGAACGAGAACGAATTATATTCAAATTTTAAAGA
Source organism: Bacteroidota bacterium (assembly GCA_007131635.1). GTDB lineage: Bacteria > Bacteroidota > Ignavibacteria > T3Sed10-11 > T3Sed10-11 > T3Sed10-11. The sequence goes on from SLQE01000212.1 coordinate 3,185, forward strand.
TACTGAACGGGCTCGCGGATTAATGCGGGATTTTATCGAATCCCTCATCGGGTCTTTCGATGATCACGGTAAACCATATACGCCGGATGAGCTGCATCGGTACTTTCTGCAGTCGATAGGGAATCTGCCTTCACCCGATAAAGCGTTGCTGAATATTCACAGAATGGCGGAGGCATCATTCGGAATATCGTTTACGCGCGACCTTGTACGCCATCCGGTTCTTCTTGACCTTGCACTGAAGATCGGATCGCAGTCCCAGTTCCTATCCGATGTTGTCGTCAGAGACCCCGAGCTCTTCCGCTGGCTGACAACTTCCGAAGTCCTCTCAATAACAAAGTCTTCCGACAATTTTACCGGTGAACTGGAAAAACAAATTTCTTTGTTCGAAAAACGCTCTACGCAGTACAATGCGATCAGACGTTTTTACAGAAAGGAACTATTACGCATCGGCGTGCGCGATTTGCTCGCGATAGATCCGTTTGAGATCATTGTCCGTGAAATCAGCGACCTCGCTGATTCGATAAGCTCCGTTGTTTTAAAAACGGTCATAACCGACGTCGCGGCAAAATACGGCGGAAAACCCTCAACGCATTTTGCAATACTCGGGCTCGGTAAACTCGGCGGCCGTGAGCTGAATTACAGTTCGGATATAGATGTTATGTTTCTTATGGACGAGGATGAGATCGTGAAAACCGATTCTCATCGCGAGTTCCATGCGATAGATTTTTACAGCAATGTCGCCGATCGTTGGATAGCCGTTATGACGGAACATTCGGTAGAAGGATCCTTATACAGAGTCGATGCCAGGTTACGGCCGGACGGCAATGCCGGTCCGTTGGTGCGATCGGCACAGGGATACAGGACCTACTACGAAAAGCGCGGGGAACTGTGGGAACGACAGATGTTGATCAAGGCGAGGGCTATCGCCGGGGATATAGCTTTTGGTGGTACGTTCATTCATTCTATGCAGCCGTTCGTTTTTCCCGCAACGCTTTTCCAGTCACCGAGACTTATTATATCGCGGGTAAAGGCACGAATTGAGAAACGTCTTGCAAATCAGCATAATATCAAGCTTTGCCGGGGTGGTATCAGGGACATTGAATTCATTGTGCAGGTGCTACAGCTTCTCAACGGGGGAAAGGACCCGGATATCCGGTCGGGTTCGACACTCGTTGCGATGGATGCACTTCATTTGAAGAAGTATCTCACCTCGGATGAGAAGGAAAAATTACGGAACGCGTATATATTCTTTCGAAAACTCGAACACCACATTCAGCTCGATGAGAATATTCAACGGCATTCGATTCCCGCTGAGGGAGA
>SLQE01000042.1 GCA_007131635.1 Bacteroidota bacterium
ACTGAATGGGAACCTTTTACCTGGTACGAATATGATATCGAAAACGATCAGGTTCTCAATCATATTACATGGTTTAATATTGAGAATAGCTGGCGCAAGGTTGCCGATGGTGTGCTAGTTCCGGCAGAACCGTGGGAAGATGGAGCGCATGGTCCCTGGCCGCGGGCTATTGCTTTCGATAATGAGGGAACTACGGCATACATCGGTCACTGGACCTATGCTATAATTCCGGCTATCCAGAAATGGACATTTACAGATACGCCCGTTGTCACACTTCCTGAATCGAACTGGAACTTCGTCGATGTATTTCCCGATGCGGAAACCACTCAATGGCAACATTCAGCTCACGGAGTGGCAGTTGATGATGAAGGTAAAGTGTGGGTTTCACCTTATTACAGCCGCCTGTTTGTTCCGACCGAAGGCGATACAATTCGCAGAAACCCTGTATATGTATTTAATGCAGACGGTACACCTGCAGATTTCTCCCCGGTCTATGAGGGCGAAATTAATGGCGAGATTGTCCGCTTCGGTCCGGTTACCGGCTTGAACCGTGATCATGAAGGCAATATCCTTGTTGCAATTCACGGAACACGACCACTTGCAGACGGCAGCACCTGGGATGCAAGCACTGCACATATAGTGAGAGTAAATGCAGAAACAGGTGAATTTATGGGTATGGGCGATGTCACCTACATGAGAACCGAGACGGCAGCGCAGGCGCCGAACCGTCCGGCGGTAACCGAGGATGGTTATATTGGTGTATCGTTTGTATTCCCGGGATCACCGATTATTATTCTCGATCCTGATTTCGAATTGGTACAGGCAGTAACGGAAGATGGAAAAAGTGGATTTTCGCGAACATTCGAAATTAGCGCCGATGGAACGTATCTCTATAACCCAAGCACAACACTTTTCACTACAGTGTATTACAGTGAATTCGGAGTGCTCGGTGAGTATGAAATAGTGGATACAACTTTAGGTATGTGGCTGGATCCGGGTGCAGTTTCGCGCGATCCGGTCGATGACAATATACTTTGGATGACCGCAACGGGAAGTGGTAATAACCCTCTGCCTGAAGATAATCCATATTACAATCATTCGTCTAAAGTCTTTGCGTTTGATCTCACCACCGGAGAGATCGTCGATTATGCGGAATCGCCGGGTGATTTCCGGATTCCTCGCGCATTGGCGTTCTCACCGGACGGTGAAATAATGTATGTCGGTACCTTTTCAATGAATGTTCCGCTATTACATAAATTCACCAAAGAACCGGTCAGCGTTCGTCCGTCGGATCGTACAATTGCGGAGAACTTCTCGCTGAGTCAGAACTATCCGAATCCGTTCAACCCGTCGACAACGATACAGTTCTCACTGCCGACACAGACTTCCGTGCGTCTTGACATATATAATATGTTAGGTCAGCGCGTGAAGACCCTTGTCGCCGATGAGATGTTACAGGCGGGTAACTACGATGTTGTATGGAACGGCACGAACGATCAGAACATAACCGTTCCGAGTGGTATGTATATTTACCGCATTACCGCAGGCAACTTTGTCGATTCGAAGCGGATGATGTTCCTGAAGTAAAGCGAATGTAGCCCTCAACGGCATGCTTTACTATTAGGTTGTTATGCAATATAGAGAGGGGCATCTGGATGCACATAAACCGGATGCCCCTTTTTTATGATTTGAGATCATTCTGCAGTATGAACCCTCTGCCAATGACATAAATACCAACTCTTGCAGGCTTCTACCAAGGGTATGGCTTTGCCAGACTCCACTCGGGGTGACAGCCTGCACGCTGTTGTACTGTATCATCACTATGATAGATTGTCATACTTCGACTCCGCTCAGTATGACAATCTATAGTAACAATGACAAAATACATTAGCGCGTAAGCTGTCAGGCTGAGCGGAGTCGAAGCCTGCAGGCGATGGCGTTTGCGTCTTTGCGTCATTGGCAGCCCCGCTGATGCGGGATAAACTCCGTCTGGCAAAGCCACTCCATTGGAGGAAGGGTGACAACCCACACATCATTGTATTACGTCTTTGGAAGTGGGTGTATAACAAATTTATTTGGTCAACGGTAATTATGCAAAACACGTTTTTTATTCCCAATTAGTTTACAAAATTTTTCAAAACGTATCGGTACCCTTATGAAATCACTGCTAAAATTTTTCGTACCTTTCTTTCTTATCATTTTTATTCACCAGGTTTACTCTCAAAACAATGAGTTACCTCCGAAACGGGAATTCCGTGCCGCGTGGGTTGCTACCGCAATCCAGCTCGATTGGCCCAAAACAACCGACCCCGAATTGGGAGAGCTTTCACTGCGAAACATAATCAGACGGTCAAAAGACATGGGTATGAACGCCGTGGTTTTCCAGGCCGTTGCCCGCGGCGATGCAATGTATCAGAGTGAGCGATTGCCATGGGCTCCCTGGCTGACCGGATCGCCGGGGAAGGATCCCGGTTGGGATCCGCTTGCCGTGGCGATAGATGAGGCACGAAAACTGGGTATGGAGTTACACGCCTGGTTTAACGTTGTTCTTATTGCCAGCGATCATACTGCGAAAAGTCCGGATAGTGACCCGCCGCACGTCGTCTATGCAAAATCCGATTGGGTCGTTCGCGATGGAACAAATCACTGGTTGAATCCCGGCATCCCCGACGCGCGTCAATGGCACGTCGAAAACGTCATCGAACTTGTAGAGAACTACGATATCGACGCGATCCATTTCGATTATATTCGCTATCCCTCCGGAGGTATGCCCGGTCTTACCGACTATAACACACGGGAAAAATACGATCCCGACGGTATAGCGAACCTGAATGATTGGCGTAGAAATAACATCACTGAATTTGTGCGTGCGGTACATGCCGAGGTAAGGAGCAGAAAACCCTGGGTAAAGATAGGATCAGCCGTGATGGGACATTACAGGCAGTTTGTTTTTCCCTGGCCCGCGCTTTACGGTTACGAAGGGGCTTTTCAGGAAAGTAGGAAATGGCTCCAGGAAGAATTGCACGATTATGTTGCACCTATGGTCTATTGGGGTATCGGACAAAAAGATGATACTCCCCGCTTTGAGTTACTGGTGCGCGATTGGGAAGGCGAACATTATGACCGGCACGTTTATATCGGGACCGGACCGTATAAAAACTTTATTTTTAACGAACTCCCTGATCAGATCGACACGGTTCGTGCGGCAGGACTTCATGGTCAGGTCCATTTTCGGTATGATAATATAAATCAGTCGCCGCCTCCTTTCGGTGACCGATATGACTATCTATCGCTCGTCCCCACGATGGAATGGATGACGGGTGAGGCACCACCTCCACCCGTCGCATTGAGATATGAGATAGACCGGTCTGCCGGAACCTCTGAATTCCGGTGGGAGGATGCCGGTGAAAACGGCGAGGCAATCCGGTATGTACTTTATCAATTTAAAGATAATACCATCACCGATGAAGATTTAAACGATCCGCGAAACATACTTTATTTCACGGGAGAGAATTATTTTCGTTCGGCGACTCCCGGGCGGGAGGGTAATTATTTCGCTGTAACGGCTCTGGATCGGAATAATTATGAGAGTACGATAAGTGAACTGTTCGAATTATTTCCACCCCTCGCTCCTGCATTGGCATACCCTCTTGATCAGGCCGTAGATCGGCGTGACACCGTTTCCCTTGTCTGGGAATTTCCGGAGAATGCCGGCAGATTCGATATCCAGGTCGCTGCCGATCCTTCGTTTTCCGGCGATATCTTTCTACAAGAAACCGGTGTGACCGATACGATTTTAACCCTTACGGGTATGAGAGGCCAACAGGAATATTACTGGCGTGTGCGAGCGTATAATCCCGCAGGTGTGAGCGATTTCTCCGAGCCGTACTCGTTTACAACGGGTTTCCCGGTCGAACCGTTACTTGTTTACCCTGCGGCAGGATCAACAAATATGCCTCTTGAAATTTCTTTCGAATGGAACGAAACACAAGCTGCAGACTCTTATCGCTTTCAATTAGCGTACTCGAACCAATTCCACGCCGATGCAATCGTTGTCGATACGATCGGAGTGCTTGACACAACGATTACCGTGTCTGACCTCGAGGGAAACAGGATCCATTTCTGGCGTGTGAGTGCTATAAATGAATACGGCGCCGGTCTCTGGTCCGCTGCCCGTGGATTCCGTACCGAGACGCCGACATTTGTCGCCGATGGATCCGGTATACCGACCGAGTATGGTTTAAGCCAGAATTATCCGAATCCCTTCAATCCCGTGACGACGATTCGATATTGGTTGCCGGAACGGTCGCATGTCGATTTCCGGGTATATGATATGTTAGGCCGGGTCGTGGCGGTGCTGGTCGATGAAATTAAACCGGCGGGATATTATTCTGTGGAATTTAATGCCGGCAGTCTGCCGAGCGGTGTGTATGTCTACAGAATCATTACATCAGAGTATGCCGAAAGTAAGCGTATGATGTTGGTAAAATAATGGCCATATGTA
>SLQE01000438.1 GCA_007131635.1 Bacteroidota bacterium
GATGGTTTCCGGGCGCACCTCGTCGGTGATCCCGAGGAGAGGAACGAACAGGATCATCGGGACGATTGCAATATCCTGGAAGACCAGCATACCCACAGCTATTCTGCCATGCGGTGCTTCGACTTCTTTTTTTTCTTCGAGGAGTTTCAGAACGATAGCCGTACTCGATAAACTCAGGAGCATACCGAAAAAAACGCTTTGCTGAAACGGCACGCCGATCAGGTAGAAAAATAAAGCTGTGATTAAAATAGTCAATCCGACTTGCAGGCCGCCGGCGATGATAAGCATTCGTTTCATCTGGATTAATCTCTGCAGCGAAATTTCAAGACCGATCGCGAAGAGCAGCAGGATGACACCGATCTCGGCAAGGATTTCAACATTCTCCAGTTCGGTAATGAATCTGAAACCATACGGACCGATGAGTATACCGGCGAGCAGAAATCCTGCGATGCTCGGTATTTTCAATTTATTCAAAATGTATACAATCGGGGCTGCTACACTTAGTATAATGACAACGTCCCTGATTATGGTATATTCCTGCAATGCGTTATCCTTTTTCCTTTACTTGCAACTCACCGTTTAAATAATCTATTGCAACGTCGACCGATCTGTGGTCGCCGACAAGCACCAATGTGTCGTTTCCGCTTATGCGCTCGTTCGGCGACGGATTCGGGATTGCTTTGCCGTTTCGAACGATGGCAATAATTGTTGCGCCTGTTTTTGCGCGTATATCGAGTTCGTTTATTGTTTCTCCCGTGTGCGGATTATTGTCGACGACGAAATACGTTTCCGTTATACCCGCGGCCAGTATTTCGTTGAGTCGGGAGAATTCCCGCTCCGGTGTTCCTTCTTTTCTCAAAAGCTGATATGCTTCATTGCGGACGATTGCAATTTGCTTCATGATGATATTCAGCGGAATGTGATATGTCTCGAGCACTTTACTGAAAATCTGCAGTGAGGTCTCGAATTCTTCGGGAATGATCTCATCCGCACCAAGTTTCACAAATTCGTCGACATCATCAAGTTCCCTCAAACGCACGACGGTAAATATATCGGGATTGCTCTTTTTGGCCAGAATAAGTCCCAGCTTCGATGCACGGATATCCGACATCGCAAAGACAATGCACTGCGCGGTGGTTATACTAGCCTGCTCTAATATTTCCGGCCTTGTGACGTCGCCGAAGATGACGAGCTCTTTTTTATTTCTTAGTTCACTCACTGTATCCGGATCCATATCAATTATAATATACGGTATACCTGTTTCCCTCAGTACACGGGAAAGATTTTGACCGTTCAATCCGTATCCGATAATGATAACATGATGTCTGATCGCGGTGTTTATCGGTCCGGTGTAATCTTTAACAGTATCACGGAAAGAAGTGCTGAATTTGTCAATAATCAGGGGCAGGAAATATGCGAGTATCGGTACAAGCACCAAAGAAAATATTGAAGCCGCGAGAAACGCATTATACAGCTCCGGATCGATAATGCCGTAATCCAATCCGACTAAGGCTATTACAAAGGAGAATTCACCGATCTGACCGAGTAATAAGCCGGTCACCAATCCCGTTCTGAAAGGATACTTAAAGGCGAGAAGCGGGATGATGATAATAATACTTTTAATAACGATAATTCCCAAAACGATAACCGAGAATAAGCCCGCATTATCAAATACAAAGTCAAGATTCAGCAGCAGTCCGATCGAGATAAAGAAAAGACTATTAAATATATCCCTGAGCGGTATTGCATCGGCGAATACCTGCCTGTTAAATTCCGATTCCGAGAGAATGATACCGGTAATAAAAGCACCCAGTGCAAGCGAGACTCCCGCAAGATTGGTAAGGTAGGCAGTTCCGAATAAAAGCAACATGATGCCGATGATGAATCCTTCCCGTATGCGGGCTGCCGCGAGGTAATAAACAATTTTCGGCATAAGATAGCGTGCGGTTAGGTAAATTAACACCACACTGCCGAATGAGATAAGTATCGTTTGAATGACGTAACCGGATGTGACATCATCGCCCGTGGCTGCAAGCACAGGTATAAGCAGCATCATCGGAACACCTGCCAGATCCTGAAAGAGCGTGATGCCCGTAGCGAGTCGGCCGTGTTGTGAATCGACCTCTTTATTATCCGACAGATATTTCAATACTACCGCCGTGCTTGAACCGGCGCCAAGCATACCGATGAACAGACTCTGCGTGATGGGTAAACCCGCAATATGCAATAACCCCATAAAAATAAGGAGCGTGAGAATTACCTGTATACTGCCGGTGATCAGCAGTACCTTCCCGATTTGAAAAAGCCGCTGGATGGATAGTTCCAGACCTATAGTGAACAAGAGGAGAACAACACCGAAGGTCGCAAGCATTTCAATTACTTCGATATCGGTAATGAGGCGGAGTCCGGAAGGACCGATTAACATACCGGCAATTAAAAATCCGACGATACTCGGGATGCGGATACGGGAAAAGAAAAAGACAATCGGAATCGAAATGATGAGAATGATTATAATGTCCCGTATGAAGCCGATGTCGGTCAAGTCTTTTCCTGTGTGATTGTTGTAAAATATGAAAGATATAATATGAAATCAGAAATCGAAGGTCAGACGTCAGAGGTCAGAGGTCAGACTATTCTGATACTCCGGTTTATCAATTTCATATTTCTGATTTCAGATTTCCTCTTTCATCTTTTGATAACAATATAATAAAAATTATAATAATGTTAATAATAACATTGTAGTGAAACAAATCGGAAATAGATCCTGTTAACTCTGTCCGCTCCACAGCAAGACGCTCACTCCCGCAACCATGCACCTCTGCACCCAACCAACCAACCCTCCCTGACCTCTGACGTCAGATCTCTGACCTCTGCCCCCCGCCCCTCCGCGTCCCACTTGAACCACACGTAATTTTTTATGATATTGTTTTAAAAATAAATATAGACCGTTCGATAAACCAACACATGACTTTCAAAGCAGGCCATCATCTTCCATCGATTCTTGTAACCGGTGCATCCGGATTTATCGGACGTAATTTTCTCGATGCTGCAAAAAATCATTTCAAGATTTACGGACTCTCGCGTTCCGTGACCGACCGGACGGATATTCCCAAACATCCGAACATCGAATGGATCGATGTCGATATCGGCAATTTTTTCTATCTGCATAGCGCGTTGTCGGAACTCCGGCTCCGGGGAGGCGTGGATTACCTGATACATCTGGCAAGTTTTTATGATTTCAATTACGACGATAATCCGGAATATATCCGTACAAATCTTGTCGGGACGAAGAATATCCTCGAAGAAGCGCGGCGGCTGAATGTGAAACGGTTCATTTTTGCCAGTTCGCTTGCGGCGTGCGATTTCAGCAAGCGCAGTGTTATAGACGAAAATTCTCCCGCCGATGCCGACTTCTGGTATGCCCGGACAAAAAGGGAGGGAGAGGATATGCTGAAAAGCTATTCCCACGAAATCCCGGGCGCTATTGCCAGATTTGCCGCCGCATTCAGCGATTGGTGTGAGTACGGTCCGTTGTATGTGTTTTTGAATACATGGCTATCGCGTGGCTGGAAATCAAACATACTCGGCGGCAAAGGGAAATCTGCCATTACCTACATTCATATCAACTGTCTGGTCAGATTCCTTCTCCGGATCATTGAGATCAGTGAATACCTCCCGCGTATCGGGACATATATCGCCAGTCCGAACGAGCCGGTCAGCCATCTTGAACTCTACAACCTTGCTACACGGTATTACTTCGGTAAAAACGTAAAGCCCATCATGATGCCGAAACCGATAGCAGCGATGGGAGTATATGGTATGGATATCCTCGGGAAGATGACCGGGAAAAAACCGTTTGAGCGTCCCTGGATGATGCGCTATGTGGACAAACAACTACGTGTCGACAGCTCACAAACCCGGAATATGCTCGACTGGGAACCCACCGAGCGTTTTAAAATCGACAGGCGTCTGCTCTTCATTATCGAAAGAATGAAAAGCAGTCCTTTTGAATGGCAAAAGCGGAATACCCGCATGTTAAAAGCACTTCCGGTGCGGTCGAACTTTTTGATCTACGAGGCACTGGACAGGATCCGCGATGAGGTGATCGAAAAGATAATGCAGGAGCTATTGGACGACAGTAATAAAGATATTTTCCCCAATTACCGGCTTCTGCATCATTCTACATTACGGAAAGATATAACCGCCGTTTATCAATTTCTTTCGGCATCCATTCGCGGACATGACCGGATGTCGATTCTGGCATATACACGCCAGCTTGCCGTTGTCCGGAGCCGACAGGGTTTTCGCTTTGAGGAAGTCAAAACCGCGATCTCAACCATCGGCAGGATCCTTCACGAGTCATTAACGACGCTCCCGCTGCTCGAAGATATGGATCAGTTCCTATACGACGAGGTCTCGCTTACATTCCAGATGATGGTCGATGAACTTGAATGCAGCTATGAAGAGGCGGAGAGGGAACTCGAGACAA
>SLQE01000028.1 GCA_007131635.1 Bacteroidota bacterium
ACCACACCTAAAAACCGATACGTGGATTCCTGACACACATTGATCACGTTGTCATCCCACCTTTGTACCGATCTGTATTCAGATACATCCTCCGGTTCGTGAATTCTGTAGCGTTCCGCCTCTTCTGCTTTATTTTCTTCCAGGAGGCGTTCATAGCGTGACTTCATTGCTACGATTGCGGCACGGGCATGACCCGGTACGTCGATTTCCGGGATAACTTCAATGTGACGCTCCTTTGCATAACGGAGGATCTCGATATATTCCTCCTGAGAGTACCACCCGCTGCCCATAGATGCTGCCGGATCCGGATCAGGGCCTGAGCCGAACGACGGAATCAGATGATCCCGTTCATCGTGTGTGTGTCCCCTTCGCCCGCCGACTTCGGTCAGCTCGGGGAAAGCTTTTATTTCCAGACGCCAGCCCTCGTCATCCGTCAAATGAAAATGAAATTTATTAAGCTTATAAAATGCCATCGCATCGAGGAGCCTTTTCACCGTTTCAACAGACTGGAAGTTACGGGATACATCCAGGTGCATTCCCCGGTAATCGTATCCCGGGGCATCTTCAATGTGTACCGATTTAACGGCAATCGAATTACCCGTTGATTCCCAGGCTTCCAATGGTAAAAGAGCTCTCAGGCTCTGAACACCGTAAAAAACACCCGCGGCATCGCTGCCTGTGATTTTAATCCCTTCTTCGTTAATCAGCATAGTATATGCCTCATCTCCGGATTGTTTCGCAATCCCTCCCACTTCGACTTCAGCTATCTGGAGTTCTATACTATTATTTTCCTCAGATGCATACCCTTGGAGAACGCTTAGTCTGGTATTCAGGAGAGGCAACAATGATTCCGATAAAAATCGTGCTTCGTTTTCGAGTCCTTCCTGATAGTAGATAGCGGTATTTTCTTTGATCGAAAAAGATCCGTCGTGTCTTATCATCGAAACAGGTGTGGGGGTGATCGTACCGGTCTGTTCCGCCGGAAGATGCGTCAGGAACAAATTCTGTTCATACACAAATTCCGGAGTCGGTATCGGGAACTGATCACCGGGAGACCGGTTCATTTGCTCTTCCCGCTCGAACGGCTCAGTGATAATTTTTACGGGAACAACGCTGCCATCGCCGAATTCAAAGTAGGCCCCGTCCGGCGCATCGATTTTTTTAATAGCCGCACCGATTGCTGTGAATGAAAATTCCAGTTCATCTCCCGGCTGGAGGGGTAAAAACTCATCGGTCGGATCTACCCTGTAAAAATCACCGTTGATGTGCGTCAGTTTTAAACCGGGTGTTATACTTCCGGTATCCGCCAGTCTCATAAAATTAAAATAAAGAGACCAGTCACCTTCGAGGATTGTTCCGCTTTCATTGACGAGCGCGAGCTCGGAGCTAAATCTGTTGTTCTCAAGAAAGTTTGATCCGACGCTCCAGCGTACTGAATACTCATAGACCGTGATATCTTCTGTGGAATTGTCACAAGCCATAATCAGGGTTCCAAGTAAAAAAAGAATGATAATAGTATGTATGATGTTCATATGTATCTCGCGAATTGATTAAAGTTGGTTGAATTATTAAGGAGCTAATCATTACCGATAAGTTCATCATAGAGCACACCGAGAAGAGTCTCGCCCACATCGTGGCTGTGTTCCCAGTACATAGCTCCGGTTAAGCCCCGTTGTTTTATGTAATCTGCTTTATGCCTGAGGGATTCATGATCATCGAACGTATAGAACATACGCTCCGCCTCATTCCAGAGGAAAGGCGCTTTTGCATCGTCATCCCAATACCTAATATAACGATTTTTATTGATATAATTTGCAGCCAGGTCCGCATACGCCACGCTCGGAAGGTCCGTTTCGTAATTCTGGAAAAGTCCATTATTATCAGTTCCCACGCCTGCCCATCCCCTTGCATAGAATGCAACGCCCAATACCAGTTTCTCAACCGGTACACCTGCTTCAATATGATTTTTAACCCCGAGATCGGAAGACATCCCGGAAGAATTCCCCGAGGGATAGAGGTTGGTATGGTGACCCGTCGTCGGTGTCCAGCTGCCATGGAAATCATATGTCATAATATTAATAAAATCGAGATACCGCTGCACTTTATCCATCTCGGTGTTTTGTTGAAATGCTTCGTTCGCACCGGTTGCGATAGTCAACTGATATCTGTCATATCCCATCCTCCCCTCTTCATCGCTCATCCTTTCAAGCTTTTTTCTTACTGCACGCAATAAAAGGGTGAAGTTTTGTTTGTCCTCTGCTCTGAATACATTACCGGCACCGACCTGTCCGGGGTATTCCCAATCCAGATCTATACCATCAAGATTATGTTCCCGTATCATATCTACGATACTTTCCGCAAACTGCAACCGTGATTCCGGTGTAAGTGCGGCATCCGAGAAATTCCCCGACCATGTCCATCCTCCGACTGACACAAGGATCTTCAGATCGGGATTTTTATTTTTCAGCGTATTGAGGCGTGCAATATTTGACGCATCATACGGCATCTGAAGCATCGCCCGGTTATCTATCACATTAGCGAATGCGTAATTGATGTGTGTCAGTTTTGTCGCATCGATATTTTCGATGTCAGTCTCTCCCCAGCCGGCAACGTACCCGATTATTTTCATTCTGGTGTCGGCAGGAACTTCAGCAATATCACTTTCGTCAATGTGCTCGTCCTGCTTCGCAGTGAATACACCGCACGATACCCATAATACACACATCAAAGTTATACAGGCAGCAGGCATTATAACCGATACTGCATATCGGTTGATGTTTAATTTTTTATGTTTATTCATTTGCAGGTTACTCCTTCGAGGACTTCTTTTGCCCAATCGATATACTCGGGGCGTTCAACAAACTGGTATGCGGCAAATATTCGTAATCCCGCTATTTTACCCGCGTTTAACATATCTACATAATATCCCAATAAAAACCGGAACTCCTCTTCGGTGAGCCAGCGGCCTCCACCCATTCCGGCTCTCAGGTATAAACCGGCCATTACAGGTCTATCGGGATGATGCTCAAGCCCGGCGGCAAGATGTTCCGGACCGCGCGCGATGAGGGCGGGATCGTTACCCCACAGGTTGAGAATCACCGCATCGATATCGAAGTCAAATGTATGCCGACCCTGGTCACGGTGGGGATAGTGCGGTACCCAGAGTTTGAGATTCGGATTTATATCCCGTGCGGCAGCGATGATTTCTCTCCATTGCTCTTCGGTACGGTAACCATCTTCTATCTCATCGTAGAAATCATTCAGGTACATTCCGGATATTCCCTTGTGTTCGAGCGAAAGGGTTGCAATCCAGCGGGCATGCTTTAACGACATCTCATGCGTCCATCCCCACGCAGCGCGTTCGATCTTCGCCTGCACATATGTAACTCCCGGTATTTGAAGTAACGCATACATATGAGTGTCTTCCCAGTTTTGGGTGCCGTCGCCGGCGTTGTCGTGCGACCAGATATGGTTGATGCCGAGTTCAGAGACAAGTCTTGCTACATCGCCGGTTTCAACCAGATCTCTGCGGTGATTCCACATCGAGATAAGGCAACCCGGTTCATCTTGTTCGGGTTGATGGAGCGATTCTGATTTTGCCATTGTATTACTTACAGACCTCTCAATCCCGGCAGTTGGGTATTGTGCGCAGAGATTTGTTACTCCGATAATCGTACTACAAACTATTATGCCAGCTGTCAAAAACATACTTCCGCGTATTTTCATAGATTATTCCTTCTTCAGTACCTGTTTCGTTCAGAGTTATAGTTTCAGTCCATACATCAAAGATGTATATCCGGAACCGGTATTCCACATATCATCATCAAATTGTTTCAGTAATACAAAATTATTCTTCTCATAAAACGGTACGGCTTTTTTATTCGCAGAACTTGTACCCAGATGAATACCCGGGATACCGTTCGCACGCGTCGCCGAAATAAATGCATGTAAAAGCTGCTGACCGATACCGCGCGATTGAAACCCGGGTAAAACATTCATATGTAAATGAGCAGGATACATTTGAATGACCGGGTCGATTGATACCGGCTCATCTTCGGACCTCATAAAACTTTTCATAAGACGGAAAGAACCGGGTGAGTACCACCGGGTGAAAAGATACATCCTTCGCAGTATTTTCGGATGCATTGTCCGGGAGAAATCGGCCGCCTGTTTGCTGGTATTATCGGTGCCGACTATATAGCCGACTACCCGATCATCGACCTTAAACACGAAGCAGTACTGCGGCTGAAACCGTGTATAGTGAAGGACAAACCTCATGGCAAACAGCTTTTTGTCTTTGAACAACTTTTTCTCTGCAAGATCCTCACCGTAAAATCCTGTCCGGTGACAAAGATTGATAATATCCTTTGTGTATTTTTTCTGAAATCTTTCTATCATAGATGTAACTATCGATTTATAATATAGTATTGTAACTGCAATAGTCGGCACTGCGAAGGGGAAAACGCATTTTGTGAATAGTTGAAGGC
>SLQE01000354.1 GCA_007131635.1 Bacteroidota bacterium
GGTTGCTTTTACTTTTGACGGTACTTTGATCCCCTCAAAGATAGCATAATCATCGACCGTCAGGATCCACGGATATTTCATCGCATCCGGTTCATTGGCCATGTACCTCATTGCGATAAACTTTGTAAAATTCCCTTCGTCATCAAAATAGAATGTACCATCCCCGCTCGTTCCCCGGTAATGCATCGTTGCTTGTGCTGAAAACTCATCGATTGGTTCCCAGGTTATGTGGGGACTAAGCGCCAGTGACGGGAACCAGACTAATTCACCGAGGAATCTTTGTATTGTTCCTTCGTCGAGTTTTTCACCTTTTTCATTCACAATATTAATCAGCGAGTTCATTTTGATGAGCATCTCACCTTTGCCGCCGATGAATTTATCCCGTCCCTTAATTTTTATAACAGGCATCATATCCAGTTCAACCTTCCAGATAAATGCGGGAGGTTCAGTAACCGAATATTGGATCGCATTCGCGGAATACCATGTCTCCTGATCGGGCTTCATTTTTATAAAAGCGGTCTGTTTCACGTATCCCGACCGTATCGCAGGCTTTCCAATGATGCCCGTGGATGTGATCCATCTTTGAACGGGAGCAGGCAGATGTATAACATCTTCTTCGGTTATGATTCCCGGTTGCGTTGTTTTCACGAATGACAACACTTCATTTATTTCGCTATCAACCATCTTGTTAAACGTGTAAGAGCCGAATGATAGTATCACCGTTAACAGGATTATCAGATTCGGAATGGTTCCGAACTTTCCATCCTTCCAGAAATATAGTATCACGATCTGAGAAAGAATAACCGCCAACAGTCCGATAATCCATGCATATGTATAACCCGAAGCATAGGCGATCGCAAAGAGGATTAACAATACGGCACACAACAACCACACGATTCCGAATGGTCTGGATATGTGTGAGGTTAAATCCTTGATTACCGCAAGTTCGAACGCTTTAACAAATCCAAGGACATGAATGAGTCCATGCAATACTACAATAATTAAAAATATAATTTTCATCTCTTCACCTTTTTTTCTTTTTGGACAAACTGACTATCGCGGCGGCTACACCCCCCGCTACTCCCCCTGCTATCGCCGTCGGATTTTCAAGACCGAACAGTTTTAATACAACAACAACTATGACCGCCGTTATCGCCGATAATACTATGATCGTCAGCAGGTAGTTCATAGGTATATCCTTTCAGTCAGTAATTCTTACCCAATTTGACTTCATATGATACCTCCCGTCATCTCCCTCGTGAATGTGTGCCGTCCATTCATATGTCGTCGGCCACTGTCTGAAAATTCTGGCAACGGTATAGAGAAAACGGAGGGATACCTTGGTTGGACGGGGTTTCCATCCCTTCGAGGGATGCATAGTGATTGTTATCCGATCATCCTTTTTCCCAACGGTGTAATCTCCGAATATCGTCCCGGTGGATGGATGACCTTCGATTTCGAATTTCCCGCTCAGAAAGACATTATCGGACAAACTCTTCAGGTCCGGAAATCCTCCGGTAAACCGCAATTCAATCGGATATGTCTGATTATTCCGCACGATACGACGTATTGACGGTTGATCATCCTTCCATTCCAATTTAAAAATGTAATCACCCGATCTGATATTTTTTTCACCCTTTTTGACGTCGATGTAAGTTAGCTCCCCGTCATAAGCAGGATTGAGTGTAGCAATGAGAGGCAAGGGACTGTAACGAATGAAAGACATTTTCGTCCAATCCATCGGTATGGGAAGATCATCGGGTTCGTGTTGTTTACCGTCTATTCGTATTTCCATCTCAGTATGTTTCTTCCTGACGAAATAAAAATCGTGCAAAAGCACCAACGGCATGGCTGACGGATTCTCAGCCGCAGCTCCCATAGGAGCAAGAAGACCGAAAGGTTTACGTTTTTTGGGATTATTTTCGTTGATGCTGATAACCACCGTTCTGCCGTGAATGTCCTGAAATTCATAATAGGCTTGCACACCGAACTCATTGATTTCAAAAATTGCACCGGGTAGTTCCCGCTCTATCATGTTGTTCAGCCCTTTACCCGCAATATCATATTTATCGGGATCGGGTTTCAGACCGGGTTCGTGAAAGACATCGACTTTTTTTGTTTCCCTGCACCTATCGACAACTATTTATTCCAGCTACACCGAATAATCACGTTACCTGTTTTTTGTCCCGTTTCAACATATTTATATGCCTCAACGATCTGTTCCAACCCGTATCTTCTGTCGATAACCGGTTTGTACTTACCGGTCTCCACCAATTTTTTTAAGAATATAACATCCGACTTGCTGATTGTCGGTATCGGGAATAACACTTTTTTACCGCCGAATATAGGTGTCCACAGAGCTAAAAAAACATTCTCGGCATTTTTCCCGAGTTCCGTGGACGTATATATCCCTCTTTCATTGAGCAACGGTTTACACGTTCCGAACGAACTTTTACCGACCGCATCAAAAACGACATCGAATGTCCGACCGATTTTTGTAAAGTCTTCTTTCTTATAATCGATCACGAGATCTGCTCCCAGTAACCGAACAAGTTCAACATTTTTTGTATCACATACCGCAACGACATGCGCGCCAAAGTGTTTCGCGAGTTGTACGGCAGCGGAACCAATAGCACCGGTAGCTCCATAGATCATTAAATTCTGACCGTCTTTAATTTTTGCCGCTCTGATACTGCACAAGGCATAGTGTCCGCCTTCGGTTATAGGCGCAGCTTCTTCGTATGTCAATCCGTCCGGCATACTTGTTATCGCGTCATTCTCTTGTAAAGTCATATATTCCGCGTGCGCTCCGAACCTGACGTCGTTATAACCAAAGACCCTATCTCCGATTCTAAAAGCTGACACGTTCTCGCCGACGGCTTCGATTTCTCCGGCGAACTCATTTCCGAGTGTTTTATATTTCGGTTTGAACAACCCGCTCCAGAATCTGGAAATAAAATATTTGGCACTTCTGAATCCGCAGTCGGTTCGGTTCACGGTTGTCGCGTGAACTTTAACGAGCACCTCATTTTTTTTCGGTACAGGTTTATCAACATCCGTTACCCGGACAACTTCAGGAGGTCCGTATTTCGTGTGTATTGCTGCTCTCATTTTCATAAGTCAGAAAAGTTAAAAAAATTATTTACCATCATTGAGATCAATATCGGGATATAGCTTTTTTACGCAGTCGGGACACATACCGTGACTGAAATCAGCATCGGAATGATCTCTTATATAGGATTCAATCTGGTTCCAGTACCCTTTATCGTCGCGAATATTTTTACAGGATGCACAGATCGGAAGTAGACCCCTCAGTACTTTAACCTGCGATAATGCCTTCTCCTTCTCTAAATACATTGCCTTCCATCGAAGACTCAGGACAGCCGTTGCCCAGATGACAAATAAAGCAAGTAAACGATTAGAGATAACTTTCCATAATTCACCGCCTGATGGGGAAAAATATAATCCTAGAAGAGTTAGAACCGAAGCAATTATCGCAATATAAACGGGTAATTTTGGCCGATGCGACCAAAGAGAGACCAGAACAACGATGACATAAGGGACTCCTCCGGCAACTCCGAGTGGAATAAGCGAGTCTAAGATAAATATTCCAATTAACAGGACCAGACAGATGATAATTACACTGCGATCGGATGTATCGGAATTTTTAATATCTTTAATCATATGTTCCCCGCGCTCCTCTGGTTGATGTCGTTATCCGGTTAACACCGGCTTTCCGCTTCACAAATACCGCCGGATATACTCATAATCCGGTGTTAACTTTCCCCGGTGAAGGATCAGTGCTCGTTTTATTTCCGGAGGCAGTTCCAGGGAATCATAGTCTGCACTGAAATCCGCCCCGGAAATGGGGTGTATGAAATCAATCAGTGCTTCGCTGAATGCTTCAGACGATTCGCGGGGCAGCTCGCTTGGCAAAATATCGACGGCCATAACCGGGATCCCCTCGCCCCGAATTCCCATTACAGGTTGTCCGTTATGTGGGTTATATACAAATACCGGATATTCTATTTCCGTCCCTTTGTGTGTAAACTCTATCGAACCGTTCGGATCGCACGTGACATCACCTATCATCCTGATTTTCGGGTTACCTTTATCAAAAAGCTTTTTTGCAAAATCTTTTGTAAATACCCTCGGATAACGGGTGTCCCAATACATACAATTCATCAGAACCGTAAGATGTGGAATGTATTTTTCGAAATCATTTTCATATTTCTCCGGATAATCGTAATAATCCTGAAGCTCAAATGTATAAGAGGGATCCTTCGGTCTAACTATATCTATTTCTTTGAATACCACTTTATAGAGAATACCGGGCGGCAGGTTATTTTGTGTATCTATTTCAAGCAGCTCCCGGGGCGATATTTGCTGCAGAGGCAGCAAGTCCGCTATTTCCTGTGCACCTGTGGACACGTTGCCATAGCCCGTAAAGCCTATGGTAAAGGGAAGAAGTTCGCGCGGAA
>SLQE01000351.1 GCA_007131635.1 Bacteroidota bacterium
GAGAAGAATTTGCGGGACGGGAATATCGAAATCAAGGTACGCCGGACCGGGAAACGTTCGGTGGTTCCGATTGATGATATCCTTGATACAATACACAAACTCCTCATGTAATGGGATACAGAACCATGGCACAGGAACAGAAATTTCTTGTCGGAAAAGAATGGCGATCATCGGCGGATAAAGAACCGAATATAAATCCCTATACCGGGAAAGTGATTGCCGATGTATGTCAGGCTCGGGTACAGGATGTGGAGGATGCCATATCCTGTGCGGTCGAAGCGTTTGAACAAACAAAGAAGATGCCTTCATACAAGCGGGCTGATATATTATTGAACATTGCGGCCCGTATGGAAAAAGACCGGGAACCACTTGCAAAAACGATAACCGAGGAATCGGGAAAACCGATCTCGCAGTCACTGACAGAAGTCGACCGTGCGGTTTTTACTTTTACCACGGCAGCGGAAGAAGCAAAGCGGATATACGGTGAAACCATTCCGCTTGACCTCGCGGCTCATTCCGAGCGCAGGTGGTCATTGACACGCAGATTTCCCGTTGGCCCTATCACCGGAATATCGCCGTTCAATTATCCCCTCAATCTCGTCGCGCACAAGATAGCACCTTGTTTTGCAGCGGGGAACACCTGTGTGTTAAAACCTCCGCATCAGGCACCTTTGACCGGCCTCCATTTGGCGAAAATTTTTCTGGATGCGGGTGCGCCTGCCGGCACTTTCAATGTTTTACCCTGCAGAATCGATGTGGCACAACAACTTGTTACCGACGAAAGAATAAAAATGTTGAGCTTTACCGGGTCTCCGAAAGTAGGATGGGAATTGAAGACTAAAGCGGGTAAAAAGAAGGTGCTCCTGGAACTCGGCGGAAATGCCGGAGTTATTGTAGACCGCACTGCAAACCTGGACTTTACGGTTAAACGAATCGCGATGGGAGCATACGCCTACGGAGGACAAATATGCATCAAAGTTCAGCGCATTTTTGTGCACGAAGATGTGTATGATGAATTCCTGTTACGTTTCAAAGAAGAAATGAAAGCGTTACAAACAGGAGATCCCATGCTTGAAGATACGGTCATAAGCTCCCTGATTGATGCGTCTGCCGCCGATAGGGTTGAATCATGGATTGAAGAAGCAAAAAAGGGCGGAGCCACATTACTGCATGGCGGAAAACGTAAGGGGAACATAATTGAACCGACTCTGCTCACAAATATCTTACCCGATATGAAGGTTTATTGTGAAGAAGTGTTCGGACCGGTCGCTACGCTGCACCGTTTCAACGATATTCAGGAAGCGATCGACGGTGTCAATGACAGTGATTTCGGTCTGCAATCAGGCATTTTTTCGAACGATCACCGAAATATATTTTATGCCTACGATCATATTGAAGTAGGTGCTTTGATGGTAAATGATTTTCCGACATACCGGATCGATCATATGCCGTACGGAGGCGTCAAGCATTCGGGTTTCGGAAGGGAAGGGTTGCGATACGCGATCGAAGCGATGACTGAATTGAAATTGTTAGTTTTTCATTTTGTGTAAAAACCTATGCCGGAATTTGTTCATCTACATAACCACTCTCATTATAGTTTACTCGATGGTGCCGCAACGATTGACGACCTCGTGAATGCCGCCGTCCGTCACAATATGAAAGCGCTTGCATTGACGGATCACGGAGTGATGTTCGGCATTATTGAATTTTATAAAAAAGCGAAAAAGGCCGGTATAAAACCGATTCTCGGTTGTGAATTTTACATTGTAACGAAGGGAAGCAGATTCGACAAAGGAGATCAGGGGGGGAACGGAAAAACCGGTAAAAGAAATATTTATCATCACATTGTACTCTTGGCCAAAAATAATACCGGCTACCGCCACCTGATGAAACTCTGTACGCTTGGTCATACGGACGGATTTTACTATAAACCTCGCATTGACGTAGAGTTATTAAAAGAATACGCTGAAGGCATTGTCTGTTTATCGGCTTGTGCGGGTGGTGTCGTGGCCGCTCATTTAGTCGATGGCAACTACGATGCGGCAAAGGAAGTCGCGATTATTTACAGAGATATTTTCGGTGAAGATTTTTATCTGGAAATACAAAATCACAACTATGCACCGGAAAAATCTGTACTCGAAGGAATGCCCCGACTGGCGAAAGAGCTCGGCATTAAACTCATCGGGACGAATGATATTCACTACATCGAAAGAGATCATGCAATTCCGCATAATGTCATGCTGAAGATTCCCGATGCAAACAGCACCAATGCTCAGGATATCGATGTACTCCGCTATGGTACCGACCAGATCTATTTTAAGAGCGCTGCCGAAATGCATGAAATCTTCAGGGATTGGCCGGAGGCAATAGAATCCACACTCGAAGTTGCCGGGAAGTGTAATGTAGAGCTTGACCTGAAGACCAATCATATGCCCAACTTCCCGATTCCGGCGGATGCGGGTGTCGATACACTCGAAGATTACTTCGAGAAACTTACACTCGAGGGCATTCGCGAGCGATATGATACAATAACACCTGAGATCGAAGAACGGGTACGGAAAGAACTCGATGTTGTGAAGACGATGGGCTATGCCGGTTACTTTTTAATTGTGTATGATTTTATAAAATCAGCGCGGGAAATGGATGTACTCGTCGGACCGGGACGGGGAAGTGTCGCGGGAAGTATCGTAGCATATGCACTCGGTATCACAAATGTCGATCCCCTGAAATATGATTTGTTGTTTGAGCGTTTTCTTAATCCGGATCGTGTAAGCATGCCGGATATCGACGTCGATTTTTCCGACCGTAAACGCGAAAAAGTAATTCAATATGTACGTGACAAGTTCGGAGCGGATTCCGTATCGCAGATCATTACATTCGGAACATTATCGACGCGGGCGGTGATCAAGGATGTCGGCAGAGTACTCGGAATACCGTTGAGTACCGTTGAATCGATTACAAAACAGATACCCGTTTTTCAGGGACGGGTGACCCCGATCCAGGAGGCGATCAATACTATCCCCGAGCTTGCCTGGCTAAAAACCAGCAACGATCCGAAAATAAGAGATTTGATCAAAATTTCAGTCGTATTGGAAGGGATGAATCGAAATGTGAGCACCCATGCGGCCGGTGTAGTCATTGCTCCCGGCCCCGTGAGTGATTATGTGCCGCTCTATAAAACACCCCAAACCGAGCTTATGACGCAGTATAATATGAAGGATCTCGAAGATGCCGGCATGCTGAAGATGGATTTTCTCGGTTTGAGAACCCTTACCGTCATTGAAGACACTCTCGAAATGATCAACAACCGGCATGGTGTGAAAATCGATCTTGATGCTATCCCGATGGATGATGAAAGAACGTTCGGTTTGTTTTCAAAAGGATTGACCGTCGCTGTATTTCAATTTGAGTCCCGCGGGATGCAGGACTACCTTAAAAAACTTAAGCCCGAATCCGTAAGTGATCTCGTTGCCATGAACGCCCTGTATCGTCCCGGACCGATGAGTATGATAGATGACTTTATCGATCGGAAATTCGGAAGAAAAGAGATCAGTTATATCCACCCCGATCTCAAACCGATACTTGAGGAAACGTACGGAATCATCGTCTATCAGGAGCAGGTGATTAAAATTGCGAGTGAGATTGCGGGATTCACGCTCGCAGCGGCAGATATGATGCGCCGTGCCATGGGAAAGAAAGACAAGGCACTGATGGCGGAACAGAAGAAAATGTTTGTCGACGGTGCCGTCCGGAAAGGAACACCGAAGCGTACGGCTATAGAGATCTTCGATCTTATAGATAAATTTGCATCGTATGGATTTAATAAATCGCACAGCGTTGCATATTCCCTGCTTGCGTATCAAACAGCCTACCTCAAGTCTCATTACCCCGCCGAGTTCATGGCTGCAACAATGACAAGTGAAATTAACAATACCGATAAAATCGTTTTGTTTATCGATGAATGCCGTAAACTTGATCTCCACGTCTTACCACCTGATGTGAATGAGAGCGACTGGAATTTTGTTGTAAAAGAAAACGAAGTGAGATTCGGTCTCGCGGCAATTAAAAATGTTGGTACCGGAGCTGTCCTCGAGATTATGAGGGTGAGAGAGGAAAGCGGTCCGTTCAAGAATCTTTTTGATTTCTGTGCCCGCGTTGATCTCAGGACCGTAAATAAAAAAACAATAGAGAGTCTTATACAGGCGGGTTCGTTCGATACGATCGATAGGAACAGAGCGCAATTGCTCGCCTCTGTCGATAGGGCTTTGACGTACGGACAGGCTCAGAAAAAATATGCACTTGCAGGCCAGGAGAATTTATTCGACATCGGCGGGGAAAAGGACGAGGTCGAAGTACAATATCCGACATTGTCCGATATCGAGCCGTGGAGTGAAGCCGAGAAACTGTCCCGTGAAAAATCGCTGCTCGGCTTTTATGTTTCCGGTCACCCTCTTAAGAAATACGAAAAAGAA
>SLQE01000111.1 GCA_007131635.1 Bacteroidota bacterium
AAAAAACGTTTTTCGGTAATCATATATAAGTCTCCTTCATAGTAAGTTATCCTTTTATAACGCCGATCGGTACCAGGCGGGCGACTTTCCTCGATAGTCCCGCCTCGTGAACTACATCCACAACCGATTCAACATCTTTATATGCATCCGGTTGCTCTTCGGTTAACCCCCGTTTGGAGGCACCGCGCACTTTTACACCTTTTTGCTTCAACTGCTTCAGCAGTTCATTTGCCGTAATGTCGCGACTGGCCTTTTTTCTGCTCATCGCTCTGCCGGCGCCATGACAGGTTGATCCGTAACTTTCAACCATTGCATTTTCACCGCCGGCGAGGACATACGAGCTCGTTCCCATACTGCCCGGTATAAGCACGGGTTGTCCTACAGACCGGTATTCATCGGTCACATCCGGATGGTTTCTCGGAAAAGCACGCGTAGCTCCTTTTCGATGAACGAGTAGTTCCCGTTCACCTTTTGCTGTTTTATAGTTTTCAAATTTAGCAATATTATGCGCGACATCATATACCAGTCTGAGGTCGCCGCTTTTCATGACGTGATTGAATACATTTCTTGTCCAGTGGGTGATCATCTGCCGGTTCGCGAACGCAAAATTTGCCGCTCCTGCCATAGCTTTAAGATAGCCGTCTCCCTCTTCGGATCGAACCGGCACACACGCCAACTGTCTGTCGGGCAACGAAATATTATATTTTTTCAGTCCGCGTTGCATGATATCCAGATAATCGGTACACACCTGGTGACCGAGCCCCCGCGAGCCGGTATGAATCAGCACCACGACTTGTTGTTTGTTCAGACCGAATGCCCGGGCTGCTTCATCGTCGAACAGGGAGTCCACCACCTGTATCTCCAGGAAGTGATTTCCGGAACCGAGCGTACCGAGCTGTTTAATCCCCCGCTGTTTGGCGCGGTCACTCACCTTCGACGCATCGGCGCTTCTGAGTTTACCGGTTTCTTCGATGCGATTAAGATCATTATCTTCGCCGTACCCGTTCCTGACCGCCCAGTGTGCGCCGTGTTCGAGGACATCGTCTATTTCTCTTCCGGATAGTTTTCTTGTCCCCTCTTTGCCCGTCCCGCACGGTACTGCTTTGAAAAGTTCATCGAGCAACCGGTCGACGTAAGGCGCGATATCTTTTGCATCGAACGGAGTGGCGAGCAATCTGACACCGCAATTAATATCAAAACCGACACCGCCTGCGGATACAACTCCTTCATCGGGATCGACCGCGGCCACACCGCCGATACAAAAACCGTATCCCTGATGTGCATCGGGCATCGCAATAGATTCACTGACGAGACCCGGCAGCATAGCGACATTTGCCACCTGATCCAGTGTTTGATCGGCAGTGATGGCACGCAGAAGTTTTTCGTTTGCGTATATTTTACCGTCGACTCTCATACCTTCCCGATACGTTTTGGGCAAACGGTAACGGTATGTATCAATCATCTCTAACTTTGCCATTGCAATCACCCCCTCGTTATTTTTTTAAATATCAACGAAGATTTGAATAACATAACCATCGTTGCTTCTTTCAAACCTGAGTTGATGGTATGTTATTGCTTTTACATCGGTTCGTATTTCGTGGTTATCGGTTCTGGTTTCACCATCTAAAACAGCATGCAGAGAAGTATCACCCTGCAAAGAAACTTTAATCTTCGCGGGTAAAAAGGATTCACCGTCGATCAGATACAATATCTCATTCAGGTACCGGACGAGTAATTGCTGTCTGTCGTCCGCGGTTATTTCAAGCGTTTTCTGCTGACGTATGAGCACTGTATCCGGATCGGTTATGATAGATAAAAGTGCGATGCCGGCATGTTCCAATGCTTGCTCTCTCGTTGCACCGTATGCCTCAAATCCGATATCCGCCGTATGTTCAAGTATTCGATACGTATCTGCCATTTGTCAAGTAGTCTATACAGTAATGAATTCTCACCGGAAAAGTTCTATATCCATCAGCAGCGGAAAAAGTAGTATGGCATAACGAGTTTTCGTGAATTATGCGCGATATCGGAGTGCAGTACGTGAAATATATCATAGCTATGTAAGATAAAGAATTTGATTAAAAATACCAACATTATTAATTGATTTTAATGGAGTTTTTCAATATGTTTGTAAAATTATAAAAATCAGAGATAAAGAAAAAGTATGAGTTACACCTACGAAAATTTCCTCGATATTGTCCGTAAACTGCGCCGGGAGTGCCCCTGGGACAGAGAACAAACCCACGAATCCATCCGTCAGCATTTAATCGAAGAAGCGTACGAAGTCGTCGACTCCATCGATGCCGGTGACATCGATGAATTGAAGAAAGAGCTCGGCGATTTGATGTTACATGTCGTTTTTCATTCCGTTATCGCCGAGGAATCGAATGAATTTACAATTGACGAAGTAATAACCCTGATATGCGAAAAGCTTATACGGCGCCATCCTCATGTTTTCGGTGAGACAGTGGTGAACGGCCAGGATGAGGTGATACGCAACTGGGAAAAGATCAAACTTGAGGAGGGGAGGACATCGACAATCGACGGCATTCCGTCGGCCCTGCCGGCTCTTGTCCGCGCATTGCGGTTGCAGGAAAAAGCTTCAAAAGTCGGATTTGACTGGAAAAAGAAAGAAGATTGCTGGGAGAAGGTTGAAGAAGAAATACAGGAACTTAAATCGATATCGGATAAGATTCAGGATCCCGATGTGCTCACAGACGAACTCGGGGATGTACTCTTTTCTATCGTGAATTACGCGCGGTTTTTGAAGGTCAGTCCGGAAGATGCTCTCAGAAAAACAAACGAAAAATTTTTCAGACGCTTTCAAACAATCGAGAGAACGTTGAAGGAACAGGGTAAGGATATATATGAGACTCCCCTTGAAGAGATGGATCACATCTGGGAGGAGGCAAAGGATAAGGACGAAAAAGGATAACGGTTGAAATCTGCTTTACGTTTCAACGCCTTACAGGACATCGTTATCCTTTGCAATCGTTCTTATTGTTTGTGTCCTTCCGCTTTTTTCGATCCGTTTGCCTTGTAATCTTCATACGCATCGATGATGTCTTTCACCAGCTTATGCCGGACGACATCATTTTTATCAAAATACACGAATGCTACGCCTTCGATTTTTTTTAGAACGGATTGAATTTCGACTAATCCCGAGACGGCATTAAACGGCAGATCGATCTGGGTGATATCGCCCGTGACAACCGATTTCGAATTCGCGCCGAGCCGGGTCAGATACATTTTCATCTGCAGACTGCTTGCATTCTGCGCTTCATCCAGAATAACGAATGCATTATTCAATGTTCTGCCCCGCATATAGGCAAGCGGTGCGATTTCAATAATTCGACGTTCGATATACATTTTAAGTTTTTCGGCAGGGATCATATCATCGAGTGCATCATACAGCGGCCGCAGGTACGGATCTACTTTTTCACGTAAATCACCCGGTAAAAAACCAAGACTTTCACCGGCTTCAACCGCGGGTCTCGTGAGTATAATCTTTGTGACCTGTCTGTTTTTTAATGCAGCTACTGCTGCGGCAACCGCGAGATACGTTTTTCCGGTGCCGGCAGGTCCGATTCCGAAAACAATATCGTTCCTGTTGATCGCTCTGATGTATCGTTTCTGTCCTTCGGTTTTCGATTTGATCATGCCGTTATTTGTAAACAACACGACATTATCGGCATCCTCTCTTTCGCTTTGTAATTCTCTGTGCGAAGTGATACCGTTTAACGGATCGATAGATGATATAACCAGATCGATAACGGTATCGACATCGTTCGATGTAAGGTTTTTATTTTTGTTTAGAATAAAGATGAGTTCCTTCACAATTCGTTCGATGTGCGCTACTTCTTTCTCATCTCCCTGAAGTGTGATCTGGTCTCCCCGAACGACGATGTTTGAATCGAACCGTTCCTCGAGTATAGCAAGATGTCTGTCGTTAAAACCCAGAAGCGATAATTTATCAACCCCTTCTAATGAAATCTTTTTCTCTGTCGTAATACTCGTTCCTCCTTTGTATGTGGCACAAAAAATAAAGCCCTCATGTCATCTTCAGTAGACTGAAGATGTCATAAGGGCTTTCGTGTAAAAGGTATACGAATCAATTATTTGAAATCAATTGTTCCCGAAACTATCTTAAACCTTCTCTGACCTCGCGATAATATCTGTTCGCTGCCTGCTGTTCTTCGGATGTCATATGACCATCACCTTTTGGCGGTACCTGGAGGCGCTGTCCCGGGTGAATGATATCGGGATCGCGGATCTGATCGCGGTTAGCCTGCCAGATGCGCGGCCATAGCCATGCGTTATTATATATCTCACCTTTTTTGGCTATGTTCCAGAGACAATCTCGATCTCGGGACCATGTTCCGACGGTATAAATCTGTACCATCTTCTCTAAACGATCTAACAGATTATTTACACGTTGGTCGAGTGCCATTAATCTGTCATAGACATC
>SLQE01000233.1 GCA_007131635.1 Bacteroidota bacterium
CCAGACAGGGTTATTCGCACGTTGAGGTCAACGGTTTAGCGTATCCCGTACCCTACGAATCCGGTCCGAAAGGTGAAGTGCTTCATCGTTTTTATACATACTGTCCCGCTCTCGATCAATTTGTTACCAGTTTCCTGAACAAAGGCATTTATAAGGACGATTATCTTCAGGCAAATCTGAACCTGTTAAAAAAATATGCAGAGCTTGCCATGAAGTATGGTCTTATCCCGGGTCTTTTATGCTTTGAACCGAGGTCGGTCCCTGATGAAATCTTTGAAAAATACCCGATGTTACGCGGTGCGCGTGTCGATCATCCCATAAGGAGTTTTAAGCCGAGATATAATCTATCCATCGCACATCCTATAGTCCAAAATCATTACCGGGAAATGATGGAAAATATTATGCGGGAAATCCCTGCTCTTGGATTTATTTCGATATGGTCAAACGATAGCGGGGCCGGTTTTGAGTATACAAACTCGCTGTACGTCGGTCGCAATGGCGGCGGCTACGTGATACGTGAATGGAAAGGAGAGAAGGAGATAGCTGAAGCCGCAGCGCTCAATCTCGTGCGCTATCTGAAAATCCTGCGCGACGCAGGTCGGTCGGTAAATCCGGAATTCCGGGCACTTATCCGTATGGAAGCGTTCTGGCATGAACACCAACATATTCTGGAGCATCTCGATCATGGTATCGATGTGGAAGTATCATCTCTGCTGTCGAAAGGTTGGATCCTAACATACCGGCATCCTGTCTATGGGGATGTATCTGAAGTCCACACTACTGTCTGGCACAACAGATTTAGCGCTGATGAAATACCGCATATACGAATGCTCAATGAACGGGGCGCACAGGTCGATTTTATGTACGCAGCGGGAGCTGCCAACAATCACGAACCGCTCCTTGGTATTCCCTTTCCGTATCTTATTGCCGATAAACTAAAAGACCTGTGGAAACATAAAGTCAGTAATATTGCCGTGTTGGGAGGTATCACTCCCGAATCCTTCGCCCCATATAATATCAACCAGGAAGTATTCAGGGCCTTTCAACTCAATCCCGATGTTGATATTGACCGGGTATTATTGAACAAAGCCGCGGATTGGGCCGGAGATGAATATGCGGAGACATTGAAAAATGTATGGAAGCGATGCGATGACGTTTTCAGGGCTTATCCGATCCCGATTTGGTTGTACACTGCCTGGGGAGTGTGGTTCAGAACACTCGTGAGACCGCTCATCCCGGACATAGAGGCAATTTCCGAAAAAGAGAGAAGTTACTATGAAGATTTTCTGATCTCTCCTCCTCATAACAGAGCGCGGGTCGATCTACGATGGGATGTCGGCTTTGAACTGGTGGATGTTGCACGAGCATTGCAATCGGTATCTCGGATGGACAATAACGTGTTGCCGCAACTTAAAACGATTATTGTATCGATAGAGGAATTGCTGGGCGAAACTCTCCCGGCGGAAACGGAACACTGTTTCAGAGATCTTTCCGACCGGCTGCGCGGTTTACTGTGCTGGCTCAGAAATCAAAGAAACGTTGCTGCCTGGGTTGCAGGTGTACATGGTTACCTCGAAACAAACAACGAAACCGAAAAAGCAGAATTTCGGATACTCCTCAGAGATATGATGCTCGATGAAATAGATAACACAAAACAACTCCTTGCGCTATGGGAGGAATCGAAAACATACTGGATGTACACATCCGCGGTCGGTGAAACAACCTATATGTACTTCGATAATTTTGGTGAATTGTTGAAGAAGAAAATATCCTATATGACGGGCAGGGAGCATGATGTACCATATATTGATCCGGACTATCAGTGGCGGGTACCCGGTATATCCGATGAGTATATAAAAGTCAAAAAAGATTATACCGCAATCTAAAAGAAATAACAATGAATATGTAACGATTATCGTGAAAGGACTGGATGTAATGGAATCAAAAAGAGAGCGAACTCTCCGTCAGGCACTCAATGCTGTTCAAACGATTGAAATAACCGAAACCCATAGCCGGGTTGAACGCACTGCGGCAGACTATATTAAAAAAACAGTGTGTCCGAATGCAAATCTCCTGGAGAAACCGCGGGATACCGGTACCGGTAAGAATGGGACGCTGCGCATTGCAACGCATGGATCGGATATCGTCGAAAGTTTAGGTGCGAGTGCACCCACGCAGGCAGGAGAGAATCATTGGCTATTTCTGCAAATGGACGAGGATGGTGCCGGATATTTTATTACATCCGGCGGCCACTACCTGTACGCTCTCGTTCGACATACTGTCGAAAATTTACTTGATAAAGATCTGTCGGAATTTAGCGGTGGGAAATTCTTTGAAGTGACGTTTAATCGGCATCGTCCCGGCTATGATCATTTTATCAATCAACATGCCCGGATGGTAAAGTATATCGATCATGACGATTATTTTGCCAATCTCGCCCGGATCGGATTGTCGCACGCAGAGGTAAACGGAATCCCTTCACCGATTCAGTTCGAAACCGGACCGAAGGGAGAGATATTACACCGTTTTTATACATATTGTCACGCACTGGATCAGTTTGTTTCGAGCCGTCTGAATAAAGGGATTTATAAGGACGATCATCTTCAGGCGAATCTGAATTATCTCAAAAAGAATGTTTACTATGCCGAGAAATATGGACTGACACCCGGGATCCTCTGCTTCGAGCCCAGGTCGGTCCCCGATGCACTCTTACAGCGATATCCGATGCTGCGCGGCGCAAGGGTCGATCACCCGATACGAAGTTTTCAACCGCGGTACAATCTTTCTGTTGCGCATCCGGTTGCGCAGGAACACTATGCCGAACTTATGCGGAATCTTTTACTGGAAGTTCCTTCTCTTGACTATATAACGATTTACTCAAACGACAGCGGTGCAGGATTTGAGTACACAAGTTCTCTTTATGTCGGACGAAACGGGGGCGGGTACGTGATACGCGAATGGAAGGGAGATAAGGAAATAGCCGAAGCCGCGGCGTTGAATATTGTCCGGTTTCTCAAAATACTGCGGGATGCCGGCCGGACAGTCAATTCAGCATTCCGCGTTGTTTTACGGTTTGAGGCTTTTTCCGCTGAGATCGACCATATTTTTAATAATCTCGATGAAGGGATCGATCTTGAAGCCGGTACGTATAAAGCGAAGGGATGGGACATCCCTTATAAACATCCCGCCTATGACGATGTGCCGGAGATAGGCCTTACAGCACTGCATAATAAATTTGATGCGGACGAGAAGGAGCATATGGCAAAGCTACATGCGAAAGGAGTGGGGACCGAGGTCGTCTATACACCCGACGTTTTGTGGAATCATGAACCGTTGGTCGGTATCCCTTTCCCGTATCTTATTTACGAAAAGATGCGCGCATTGCATACGCAGGGTGTAAAAAATGTTTGTCATATGGGGGGGATAACGCCTCCTTCATATGTAACGCATAATATAAATCAGGAAGTCGTACGCGCTTTCCAGCTGAATGCTTCTGTCGATATAGGAGAACTATTAAAGGAAAAAGCAAAACAGTGGGTCGGAACGGATGCTGCGGAATCATTGCTGTCGTTATGGAAACAATCAGATTCTATATATAGAAAATTCCCAATCCCGATCTGGTTGTATAATGGCTGGGCGACATGGTACCGGACATTGATCCGTCCGATCATACCGAACATAGAAGCAGTATCCGAAGAAGACCGTGCTTACTATGAAAACTTTCTGCTGGCGACCGCTCATAACCGCACGCGGGTAGATCTCCGTTATGATGTCGGTTTCGACTTGATCGATCAGCAGCGGGCATATACGGCTATGGAACGTATGGATACCAATGTCCTTCCCGCATTAGATGACCTGATCGGTGCCGCCCGGGAAGTCGCGGAAAAAACCGATGGGTCGGATAACGGGAAACATTTTCGTGAGTTATACGACCGCCTGCGCGGGTGGAAATCCTTTTTACGCACGCAGCGGAATATCTCGGCCTGGGTTGCAGGTGTCCACGGTTATCTCGAAACGGACAATGACGAGAAAAAACAATCGTATCGTAAACTGCTCCATGATATGGTTCTTGATGAAATTGAGAATGCCGAACAGCTGCTCGAACTCTGGGAGACATCCCGGACAAGGTGGATGTATTACTCTGATGTCTGTGAAACGACTTTTGTTTACGGAGCCAATTTCGGAGAGCTTGTACGCAGGAAAATCGAGTTGATGAAAGGTAGAGAAAACGACGAACCGTTTGTCGATCCGGATTTCCAATGGCGCGTGCCGGGTATACCATGGTCGTATAAAAATGCTGAGATCAATCTGAATGAAGCACTATAAATTTAAACAGTATTAATAAGACGGAGGGACGATGTCTGATACATATCTTAAAACCGGGAATACCAACATTAATGCGCTTTATCCCCGGATTAAAAACTTTCTTTTAAACGATATAACCGAGTATAATATGTTCGGTAC
>SLQE01000298.1 GCA_007131635.1 Bacteroidota bacterium
AAGACAATGGAGCATTGAAAAGTTTGTCGATGATATGTACAGCCGGAAGATGGAGTTCAACGATACACCTGAAATGACGCTGAACCGGCGTGTCAGAAATATGATCAACGATCAGATTGTCGATTATCTCATAACTCAGAAAGCATATGATCTGGAACTTCATAAAAGAGAAGATGTTGCGGAGGAACTTGACAGGTGGCGCCGGCACTATATTGCAGAATCCTACAAACGCACATTAACAACAGATGTACGTGTGGATGATTTTGAGATTTATGATTATTACGAAGATCGCAGGGATTATTTCAGGAATCCGATTGAGGTGAATATCAGAGAGATACTTGTTCGTACGCGGACGGAGGCGATAGAGATACTGCGTAAGCTTGATGAGGGGAGAGATTTTACCGGATTAGCACAGCGTTATTCCATCAGAAACTGGTCGGCGCGGCAGGGAGGAGAATTTGGATATTTCCCGTCTACCGCATACGGTGAGATAGGCCGGATAGCGGCAATGCTCGAACCCGGTCAGCGATTCGGACCGATGCTGATTGATGAGGGGTATACTATCTTCGAACTTATCGATAAACGGCCGGCCGAACGGGCGGGAGCGCAGGAGCTCGATGAGGTCGAAGATTCTATTGAAGATATTTTGCTCGGCAGAAAGCAACGCGAGGTTATCAATCAGAAAGTGAAGGAGCTTGCGGAGAGATACATAGTCGATATAGAGTATGAAGTTCTCCATCGAATCGGGGTATCAAGTCTGCAGGTCTTAGTAGTACGCTATTTTGGATTCGGCGGTATGTTCCCGGCAGTCCCGATGCTTGACCAGATTCTGCAGTGGTCGGAGGAATGGTTGCTCGATCATAATCTGATACTCTAAGATATGATGCTCTAATATATTTCGAATTTTTGCATTTCACGCTACTTTTCAATATATTTATTATATTTTATTCAAATCTTTGTAAAACAACAATTTAAAACCTCAACAACAACTGGTGAAAATCAGAAAGGATCCTGATGAATAAAGGGAAAATTATTCAAGTTATTGGTCCCGTTGTGGACGTAGAATTCTCAGAAGGTCAACTCCCCGAAATATTGAACTCACTTAAAATTCCAAGAGAAAGTATAGAAGGTGAAAAAGAAGAACTGATATGCGAGGTTCAGTTACATTTAGGTGAATCCCGCGTCCGGGCAGTTGCAATGGACGCAACAGACGGTCTTGTCCGCGGCATGGAAGTGATCGATACCGGAGGTCCCATAATGGTACCGGTCGGACCCGAAGTACTCGGTCGGTTAATCGACGTAACCGGTCGGGCAATCGACGGTCTGGAGCAACCAAAAACAACAAAAAAATTTCCGATCCATCGTCCGGCACCGGAGTTTCAGGATCTAAGTCCGAAAAAGGAAATGTTTGAAACCGGTATTAAGGTGCTTGATTTAATTGAGCCGTATTCCAGGGGTGGAAAGACAGGGTTGTTTGGCGGGGCTGGCGTCGGAAAAACAGTATTGATTCTCGAGCTTATACATAACATTGCAATCCACCATGGCGGATACTCGGTGTTCGGTGGTGTCGGTGAGCGGACCCGCGAAGGAAACGACCTGTGGTTAGAAATGAGTGAATCCGGAGTGCTTGATAAAACCGCACTTGTGTTCGGTCAGATGAATGAACCGCCGGGTGCCCGGCTTCGTGTCGGACTTACCGCGTTGACTATGGCAGAGTATTTCCGGGACGAGGAAGGTAAGGACGTGCTTTTGTTTATCGATAATATTTTCCGGTTTGTCCAGGCCGGATCTGAAGTATCTGCATTGCTCGGAAGAATGCCCTCCGCCGTAGGGTATCAGCCGACATTAGGAACCGAAATGGGCGCGTTACAGGAACGGATCACTTCGACGAAAAAGGGATCGATCACATCTGTCCAGGCGATTTATGTCCCCGCCGACGACTTGACGGACCCCGCACCGGCAACGACGTTCTCCCATCTCGATGCAACAACCGTTCTCAGCAGACAGATCGCCGAGCTCGGTATTTATCCGGCAGTCGATCCTTTGGATTCGACGTCACGTATTATGGAACCGGGCGTACTCGGAGAAGAACATTATTTCGTTGCAAGAAGAGTTAAAGAGATCCTTCAAACATATAAAGATTTGCAGGATATTATTAATATTCTTGGAATCGATGAACTTTCCGATGAAGATAAGCTTACCGTCGCGCGGGCAAGAAAAATTCAGAGATTCCTATCGCAACCTTTCTTTGTCGCCGAACAGTTTACCGGATATGAAGGAAGATATGTAAAACTCGAAGATACGATCGCCGGATTTAAAGCAATCATCAACGGCGAAGCCGACGAATTTCCCGAGGGGGCATTTTTGATGGTCGGCACGATCGATGAAGCCGAAGAAAAAGCCAAAAAGATGCAGGCGGCATAATGGATGAGAAAACTTTCAAACTTGATATCGTAGCACCTGACCGGATCTTATTCAAAGGTCTTGTGCGTAGTTTCTCAGCCCCCGGTGAGATCGGTGCATTTCAGGTTTTATATAATCACGCGCCTCTTTTAAGTACACTGGTAACCGGAGAGATGAAATACACCGGTGAGAACGGTGAGACTGTCTTTTATGCCGTCAGCGGTGGTTTTGTAGAGGTTCGCGATAACAGGGTGCTTGCACTTGTCGATACCGCGGAACGGGCCGAAGAAATCGATATAGAACGTGCGAGAAAATCACAGGAACGGGCGATAAAACGAATGAAAAGCCGTGAATCCGGAATTGATACAGTCCGGGCGAAACGAGCATTTACAAGAGCAACAAACAGATTGAAAATCGCACAACGGGTAAAAGAAGGCGCCGGTGTATCATAATATACAATGTCATTGTAAATTTTATTGGATACCATAGGAAATAATATGGCCACTACTTACGGCATAATAATGGCAGGAGGTGTTGGTGCTCGTTTTTGGCCGCTGAGCCGTGAACGTAAACCGAAACAATTTCTTTCGATTTTTGGGAATGACTCCCTCATAGAGATGACCTTCAACCGATTACGAAAAATCGTGCCTGCGGAAAATATTTATATTGTAACGAATGAAATGCAAAAGCAGGAGATTCTTGACCAGTTGCCTGACCTGCGTGAGGGGAATATTATTGCCGAACCGATCGGACGAAATACCGCTCCTTGTATCGGGCTTGCAGCATTGCATATACGAAAAATCGATCCCGATGCCACCATGATCGTTCTGCCTGCCGATCACCTGATACAGAATGTGAACGAATTTGTCCGCGTTCTGAATGATGCGGTAAACATTGCTAACCAAACCCGTCATCTTGTAACAATAGGCATTAAGCCGACCCGGCCCGAAACCGGTTATGGGTATATCCAATACATTGAAGAGAACGAGAAAAAAAATCCATACGTTACACAAGGCGGGTACCGGGTTAAAACCTTTGCGGAAAAACCTAATCTATCCACCGCAGAACTATTCCTCGAAAGCGGAGATTTCCTCTGGAACAGCGGCATGTTTATCTGGAAAGTAGAGACTATCCTTGAAGAAATACAAAACCGGCTTCCGGATTTACACGATGGTCTGGATAGTATCGATAAATCAATCGGATCCGATGATTACGCGGTTATACTCGATCAGGTTTATCGGATGATACGCGGTATTTCGATTGATTATGGTGTTATGGAAAAGGCCGAAGGTGTTTATGTTTTGCGAGGGGAATTCGGATGGAGCGATGTCGGGTCCTGGGATGAGGTGTACCGGGTAATCAGCAAGGATAATCAGGAAAATGCAATCCACGGACGCGTGATTGCCCGAAACAGCAAAAATAATTTGCTCCATGCCAATAGCAGGACAATTGCAACATTTGGTGTGGACGATCTGATAGTGATCGAAACCGATGACGCTATTCTCGTCTGTAAAAGAGGAGAATCGCAGAATGTGAAAGAAGTGGTCGATTATATACGTCGAAAACATATCGACGACCTGTTATAACAATCGAAGTGATTATGATGAAAAGTTGGATTCATATTTCTTCGATATGTGTTTTCATTTTTTTATTTCTGTACGGCTGCACGACGAGCCCCAGATTCGGCGGTACCGAAAGATCACGGGATGCAACGTTGGCTTCGGCATATAGAGACCGGGCAGCAATTTTAACGATAGAGGGCGTTGCTTCATATTATGCGCATGATTTCCATGGAAGAAAAACCGCAAACGGAGAGACATACAATATGTATGATATGACGGCTGCCCATAAATCATTCCCGTTTAATACGATAGTCCGGGTCCGTAATTTGTCGAATGATAAAAACATCATTGTACGAATTAACGATCGCGGTCCTTTTGTGGTAGGACGCATTATCGATCTCTCACTCGGAGCAGCTCAAAAAATTGATATGGTTCAAAGCGGTACGACGCAGGTCCGGCTCGAAGT
>SLQE01000458.1 GCA_007131635.1 Bacteroidota bacterium
ACTGTCGCGGACTTGTACCCGCGACGATGAACCGGAGAGATCGATTAATACGGGGAGCGAGGCATACCTATGGAAAATACTGCAGATTATAATAATATCAGTTTGATCGGTGAGGTTGTTCAATCGATCGAAAAAGATGAAAAACATTACTTAAAGATAGGTAATTCGTTGTGTTATATTGAACTTTCACGTGACATGGTACCCGATGTACATCTCGGCGACACCATTGTCATTGAAGGTGAAATTAAAATAAAAACCCTCGAACCGGGATTTGACCTTGCCCGGTTTCAACCGGTGCGGGCAAAGCTTTCAAAGAATCAAATGAATGTATAGATCATGAGAGGTATATTTTTTTTGGCGGTTATTTTTGTAATTACAACCGGCTGTGAAAGAGGTGAACCTGAGAATGTTAGCTTCGAAAATGACATTAAGCCTATATTGAGAAGAAGTTGTATCCCCTGCCATAATCCGGCAATATCACAAGGCAACATTGACCTCTCCTCGTATGACGCAGTAATGGAATCCCGGTATTTTACCAGACCCACTCCGATAGCAATAGCAGGTAACCCGTCTCAAAGCCGTTTATATATAGTCGTCACGACCGGACGCGACGGTATCCGCATGCCTCCCGAGGACTCCAATCTGAGAGGAGTGTCATCCCGGGAAGCGGAAAAAATTCGTGTCTGGATAAAGGAAGGTGCGAAGGATAACTAATCTATCATGAAATGCCTCACCCCTCTCCGTTTCTGTCTAACGAAGAGGGGCCGGGTCAAAGGGTTGAGGCATTGTACATTTCGTCTACTTTTCTTCGGTACTTACGCTCATCACCGGAAAGAAACTCGCCAGTACTTTATAACCTACGAACAGCAAAGCAATCAGGGCCGCAGTCACTAAGACTTCTACGAGTGTCGGGAAATACGTTTCTCCCGGCCGCGGTTGATATGTAAACAGGTAGGTATTTAACCTGTTTAGTATGATGCCGGCAATCATCATTATCGATACGTTCAATAGTTTGCCGATATCGAACCGGACCGATTTTTTGAGCAGCATAAAAAACGGTATAAACACGAGTAATGACATCTCAATGATATACATCAAACCCCACCAGTCGGCAAATATCAGCGGAATTTTTCCGTAAAAAATCAGGTCAAATAGTTTTACGACCAGATAGATACCGAGTACATAGGGTATAATTCCCGCCAGCCGGGCAAGCATATCCTTCTCAACCGGTCTTTTAAAACTCCGCGCGGCAACATACGACTCGACGGTCACTACCGCAAATCCTACCGCGATCGCGGAGATCAGAAACATGAGCGGCAGGAACGGGCTCCACCATAATGAGTGAATTCGTTCAACGGCAGCAATCATGACCGCACCCAACGAAGATTGATGCAGTGTCGAGATAACAATACCCAGTATGATGAAAACCATCAAATATTTGTTGACAAGCGGTCCTAGCTTATTCGACAGCGAACGCAGAAATGGCTTTTTACTATCTTTGTACTTTTCGGAGACGACGGGAACAAATTCGATTATCAATATCGTGATATATATCATCACACAAATCGACACTTCAAACAACGGCGAGTTTCCCTGCCAGTATTGAGGCAAGACCGGGTTGTATATCTGCCACCATCTTCCGACGTCGATAACAATAGCAGTCGCGGCTATCGCATATCCCAGCAGTGCCGTCAACAGTGCCGGACGCACAAGCGGTGAATACTCTCCGCGGTTGAAAACATAGACAAGTGCAGCCATTGTAAACCCTCCGGCGGCAAGCGCAACACCCGTTACTACGTCGAACGCAATCCATATACCCCATGGATAGCCGTCGCTAAGGTTTGTTACCGCGCCGAGTCCCGCTATAAACCGGTAAACAATAAGGACTGCACCAATCGCGATCAGAATGACACCAAAGGTAAACCATGGCGTCCACAATCGCTGATTCATCGGAGCACTATTATGTTCCATGGTTTATCCTTTCTTATCATCTTTTTTTGTTGCATCGTTATCTTTACGGCGATTGGCATATGCAATAAAACCGAGGACCGCATAGAGTGCCACCGGCGGTATAAAGTATTTGAAGATACCGTGTTGAATATCTTCCTGTAACCTGAACGGAGGCGTATCGCCGTACAGCTTATAGCCGAGGTCCTCGAAACGAACCTCTTTCGGGGCAAGCACCAACACCGATGTACCGCCGAGTTCATGCTCCCCGTAAACGTGGTCGTTATATTTTTCGGGATTTTCCCTGATACGTGCATGTGCCTCTCTGATCAGGTCGCCGCGTTTGCCGTACTTAATCGCACCGGCCGGACACGCAGATGCACATGCAGGATCCAGACCATGCGCCAACCGCGCCTCTTTACAGAAATCGCATTTCTGTATGACCGGCAGCGCTTTGTCGTATTCGAACGTCGGTGCATCCCACGGACACGCGATCATACAGTATCGACAACCGATACACGCATTCTTATTATAGGATACGACGCCGTTATCCAGCTTCTCGAAAGCCGATACGGGACAAACCGAAACACACGACGGATCGCCGCAATGCAGACATTGTTTCTTTACAAACGTAAAGAAGTCATCCTGCTTGTGCATTTTGATCAGTGTAAGGGTTCGCCCTGAGAGATCGACAGGCATATCGAAGCGCGGGTCGGTACCGGATCGCTCGAGACCATGGGTCTCTTTGCATCTTGATTGACAGGCGCGACAACCGATGCACTTGGTACAATCATTAAGCATCGAGATGTCGGTATCGAGTGCTTTCCTCGGTCGTGCCGCTGTCGCCTGCTGGGTTGCGAGCATCCCGCCGCCGACCCCGGCGGCAGTGGCTTTGAGGAATGTTCGTCTGTTGACTGACATACTCTATTCCTCCTTTTCTTTTACCGTGGATTCTTCCGATTTCTTCTTTTTCGATAGTGCCGCACCCGCTGCAGCACCCGCCGCTGCACCGAGGACACCCGTTACGACCGGACTGACCTTCGAAGGACGTTCCGTAACAATCGGCGGGTATGTTGCAGGCGCAGTCGCGAAATGAATCGGTACCCGCTCAAATATATTATCGCCGAACGGGAAGAACGGCTCTACACATCCCATACACGGATGTCCCGCACCGATAATCCAGTTCACTCCGCCGTTCCATTTTCTGTGCGGACAATCGGAGTGGGTGACCGGACCTTTACAGCCAAGTTCATACATACAGCCCTTCTCGCCGAAATCTCTCGCGAACCTTCCCGCATCGAAATGACCGCGATAGGGACAATTGTCGTGAATCAGCGTACCGAAAAATGCTTTCGGCCTGCCGTACTGATCAACGTCCACCGCTCCGAGTCCGCCGATAAGTACCGTTGCAATCGTTCCGATGATCCAATCCGGATGGGGCGGACAACCCGGTACATTAACGACCGGTGTATCTATGCCGTGCTCATCGAGAACCGCTTTCACCGACTTGCTGCCGGTCGGGTTCGGGGGAGCTGCAGGTATGCCGCCGAATGCAGCACAGGTACCCATAGAGATTATTGCCATTGCATTCGGAGCCAGATCGAGAATATGTTCATACATCGTGTAATGCTTATCGCCCCGTTCACCGAATCCGCAATATATACCGTCGTCTTTCGTTTGTACGGTTCCTTCCATCACGAGCACAAAGCTGCCTTTGGGACGGGCTTTGACGTCGTCAAGTATATCCATCACCTGATGGCCCTGCGCCGCCGATACGTTCGAGTGCCATAATGTGCTGAGAGATACTCCGGGAAGTATTTCACCGAGCAGTACATCCTGTATTGTCGGACTGACGGAATTCAACAGCGATACCGAACAGCCCGTACAGCATCCACCCTGTAAAAACAATACGGGGACTTCCTCGACCGCGTCGGCAAAAAGCTTTGTGAACCCCGGTATCTGGAACAGACTTGCACCCATCAGTATTCCGGAACCTTTTGCAAACAAAGAGAGTATTTGTCTGCGCGACCATTGTTTTTGTTCACTCATTGTGTTCCTCCAATATGGAATTATGTATTATAATTTCTTTTTTCACAAGATTAATAACTTTTGGAATAACGTTTTGTAATTCGGGAGACAAATCCTCGCCCCAATCGACCACGCCCGGCTGAACGCCGATAATCACAACCTCCCGCGGAGCGGAACCCATCAGTTCAGCCATCGATAACGTGTCGATCAAACCTATCTCGTGGATCGACGTTTTCTCCTGCGTCTGATACTGAAGGTTGTTCGGTTCGAAACGGAAGAGCGTCCCGGGTTCCATATCCGCCTGGACGGCATCGATGAACACGACCTTCTCCCTTCCCTCCAGCCAGGGCAGCATCTCGGGACCGAGCGTACCTCCGTCGAACAGATCGACATTGTCCGGAAGCGATTCTTCAGCCAGCGCCCGCACAACGTGAACACCGAATCCGTCGTCGCG
>SLQE01000468.1 GCA_007131635.1 Bacteroidota bacterium
ACTGGCGTGTAACAAGCATTATCTCGAGAACCGAGGATGAGATCGCCGTGCAGGTGAATTTTTTCTGTGACCATATCGGTAAAAAGCTGATGGATATATCCGCTGTCGGTATAAGTTCCGTTGTTCCCAATCTTACCATTGCAGCCCGGCGAATGGCCGAGAAATATATCGATAAACATAAGATTATGGTTGTCGGTTCACATTGTGATACGGGTATGCCGATCCTGTATGATGATCCACAGGCTGTGGGCGCCGACAGGATCTGTAATGCCGTTGCGGGTTATAAAAAATACGGGGGGC
This sequence comes from Bacteroidota bacterium, assembly GCA_007131635.1. Classification (GTDB taxonomy): domain Bacteria; phylum Bacteroidota; class Ignavibacteria; order T3Sed10-11; family T3Sed10-11; genus T3Sed10-11. The sequence continues at coordinate 301 of SLQE01000468.1, forward strand.
CGCTTATTATTATAGATTTCGGAACTGCAAATACGTTCGATGTGATCTCAGGAAAAGGTGAATATCTCGGCGGCGTTATTTCTCCCGGACTTGAAACCTCGGCAGCCGACCTTCACCGCCGGGCTGCACGCTTACCGAAAATCGAGCTCGAATTCCCCGAAAGAATAATCGGAACAAATACCGTGCAAAGCATGAAATCCGGTATCATGTTCAGCTCGGTCGACAGCATCAACGGTATGGTTCATCGTATACGGGAAGAACTCAATCAGAAGGCACGTGTGATAGCAACGGGCGGGTATGCATCTATTATCGCGAGCAGAACGAAGGTTATTGAATATGTTGAACCCACACTTGTGCTCGACGGCGTGCGGTTACTATATACTATCTGTAAAGGAGATACGTCTTTGTTCGATAATTGACGGCATATAAGAGTATTTGTAAACTTGTACAGGCCGAAAACAATTATCTTATTATTACGATGTATAAACCTGTGTGTACAGCGTTACAAATATCCGCAAACGGACCGGTGTATCCGACGCCTGACCGGTAACATTGACCGTGATTGTCTGTAATACCGGTTGTGCGAGCAAAGAATTCAGATGTGGTACTAATGCCGGATTTCCGGTAAGATATTGCGCCAAACCAAAATCAAAGATCGATTGCTCGTTCTCATATAAACTAATCGGCAAATTTGACATTCCCACCATCTCCTGGTTATCCACATCGATCGATCCGGATACAGTGAGATTTTCAGGGGTCCCTGTCATCGGTTCGATCCTCAGCGTAATGTTAAATACTTTGATCGAATCCACCGTTTCAGAAATGGATGATAACAGATTGCCGAGCCGTATCTGATCCGTTCCCTGATATGATGTTTGTTGTTCATCGATCACAAACTCCGCGGTTAAGGGTGAGCCGTTGAAGAGCAACGGATTGACGGCGATATCGCATCCATTCCCAAGCACAAGACTTAGAGAGAGCATAATCACAATACAGAAACTGAGCTGTTTCATAAAATTCTATCCTCTTATATAAAAGTATGTATATGTATCAAATACCGAATCCGATACCGACACTCGCGACAATTACTTTTCCGACGCTGATATCCGCATTGAGGTGTAATACTCCAAGTCCGATACCTGCCCCTGCTGTTGCCCTGAATTGATTTTCGCCCTGCAGAGCGAGTGAGATATTTCGATCTGATTGATCGCCGGGCGGTAATGGGCCGGTATACGTATATGATAATGTAACATCGGTTGTTTCATATTGTAATCCGCCGTACACGGTTACCAGTAAAAATGATTTACTGACCCGGGCGAAAAAAGCGGTCGCTTCCGAATCGAAGAAATCACCGATAGAAAACGTTTGATAAAAACCACCCACGGCCAGATCAACCGGGAACAATGGCAGGTACTGGCTCAGACTATGCCGCACACCGACACCGAACAGTGAAATTTCCGGAAAATCTTCTATACGCTCGGTGACCAGAGAGCCGGGAAAATACCGAAGAGTCAACTGTGTTCCGAATACATCCCCTACCGTTAGCTGTGGTACGACAAAGGGCATATAACGCGTATTGATCTGCCCGTTTTGAAATTGATATTCGATGCCGGCAGGGTGGCTTACACTGGCTCCCTGATCCCCGAATATCGTCGCGGTTTCGACCGGTTGCTGAGAAAACGGTAACGGTGCAGTTGCCATATATGTTTTCTCCGCATCACCGATTAACGTTGCCATACCGATGAACTGCAATCTTACGGTCAGCCCCAATCGGTGGATACGCGCAGATCCCGGAAAACCGGAGTTTATGTTCGCACCAAAGCTGTCGACCATTGGCTGAATATATCCGGTTACAGCATCTGATGATAGTTGCTCAATGGTATCTTCTAATACATTCTGACTTTTTGAGGGAATTATAAGCGTTAAGAATAAAAGTATTACAGTATAATAACGCAGATAATTTCGAAAACTGTGGTAACCCTTCATGCTCGCTCCTATGATTTTACACTATGATTGCTCTATTCAATGTACGCATCCGGCACATGACAATCCGTGATTCCGGTCACACAGAAAATATACGGTTAATAAACGAAAAAATCAGCTTAATGATAGAGTTGTAACACAGGAGGAGTAAGAATTCGGTAGAAATATTGTGGCGGGAGGGACAAGAGACCGGTGTCCCCCCCAACCGCATAGAGAGTATTTTTAAAAACCGAACATTTTCACCGAAGATTGCGCAAAATCAACAAGATGTTTGAAATATATGCCCAGGAACAGCGTCGGTATGAGTAGTGCAAATACTATAAGTTTGGAGCTCAGACTGAATTCAACCGGAGACGTATCCCCTTTCGGTTCTACAAGGAACATGTTCCTGAACACCCGCACATAATAAAAGAGTGATATGACGGTATTGATCGCGGCGATGAGTACAAGGCCATACCACCCGGCACTTATCACTGCGGCAAACAGATAAAATTTTGCAATAAAGCCGGCTGTGGGCGGAATGCCTGTCAGTGCGATCAAAAACACTGTCATCGCCACACACATGAGCGGTGCTCGATATCCCAGTCCTCTGTAATCTTCAATGTCCTCCGTATTAAGTTTGTTTGCGATCAGCATAGCAACATAAAATGCACCGAAGTTCATGAAGAGATACATGACGAAATATATCATCATTGACGATATGCCCTGGTCCGTGAGTACCACCAGACCCATCAATATGTAACCGGCATGGGCAATACTTGAATAAGCCAGCATACGTTTTATGTTGTTTTGCCAGATGGCGACAAGATTCCCGAGCGTCATTGTCAGTACTGCAATCACCGCAAGAATGATATTCCATTCGAAACCGGCAACTATATCCCACACACCTGCCGTGGTGATCAGTGCACTGTCGATAAATGAAACTTTAAAGAACCGTATCATCATTGCGAATCCCGCGGCTTTGGACGCAACGGCCAGGAATGCGGTTATCGTTATCGGTGCACCTTCGTACACGTCAGGCGACCAGAAGTGGAACGGGACAACGGTTACTTTGTATCCGAATCCCGCAATGATCAGGATGCCTGCCGTCATTAATGCAAGGGAGCTGTAATTACCTGTTTGCAGGAATGCGTTTATCGTATATATATCGGTCGCTCCGGTAATGCCGTAAAGGATTGAAACACCGTAGATCAGCATACCCGATGATACGGCGCCGTAGATAACATATTTTAACGATGCTTCTGCCGAATCGAGGGCGCGTTTTGTATACCCCGCGAGAATATATGACGCGATACTTGTCAACTCAAGAGCCAGATACATTAACAACAGATTCGTTGCACCCGCCATAAGAAACATACCAAGCATCATCGCAGTGATAAGCATATAATATTCGCCTATGCGTCTTTTGTTTGCATCGAGTTCACGGCACTTGATCGAGAAAAATACAATGAAGACTCCGCTCAGCAGCAGGACTATTTTAAAGAAGATCGCAAAAGGATCGACCGCGACCATATCACTGAATATGGACTCCTGTAAGCCGATCTGGCGAAAGACAAAAATAAACGTTACTGCAAATCCCGCGAGCACGATATAGGCGACGTTTTGATTCCGTTCCTTCAAAATCAAATCGGCTACGATCGCAATGCAGAGCGTTGCGGTCAGTGCAATCTCGGGCAGGAATAAATGGATACTTTCGAGAATATGTTCTGCCATAATTTTATTGCCAAATATGGACTATCATGGAATAATTGTAAACTCACCACCGATCCGGACGACTTCGACCAGATAGCTCAGTGATGCATTCATTAATTCAATTGCCGGTGCCGGATACACACCGAGGAAAATTACTAAAATCGCGAGCGGAACAAACGCAATAAGTTCACGCGGTGTCAAATCCGGCAGCTTTTTATGTTCCTCGGATAATTCTCCCAGGAATACTCTCTGCAATGTCCACAGCATATACGCGGCAGTCAGGACTATTCCCGAGACGGAAATGATTGCAAGTGTACGGAACGTATCGAACGCACCGAGGAACGAGAACAATTCGCTTATAAAACCGCTCAGGCCCGGTAATCCCAGAGCCGCAAAAAACGCAATCATCACGACGCCGGTATATTTCGGCATCTGATTCGCCAG
>SLQE01000266.1 GCA_007131635.1 Bacteroidota bacterium
AACAAGGCGCTGCCACAATTATGGCTTTTAACCCTACAACAAAGATAGGTGCGATTATTTTAACCAATCAAGGAGAAGCAGATTTGGACGAAATACTTGTCAATGCTTATCAATTAGGACTTATACTATAAAAATCACCCACCTTTTATTATCCGCTGTCCATAGCACGCTGGTAACTATTTAGGATTGAACAATTTGCTATTGCAAAATAGACAATTATTCGTTTTATTATCATTCATATTAAAAATTGAGATTACTCCGAAAAGTCTGGAATGAAATACAAAGGCACGATGACTAAAAGTTACACTCAATTGATTAACCGGAGCGGGCTCAAAATTTTAACCACCATCAATAAAGGCCCATGAACATCTTACGATTTACACTACTAATCATTTTAATGCTCTGTGTAAACGGAACATTGTTTGCGCAGGAAGCAGAAACCGACACCGACAAAAAGAAAACCGACTACACAGAGGCCATTACGCTGGTGGAGGCATGGCTGTATGCCATGCAGAAATTCGATAGGTTGCCCGGCATCAGCGCGATGGCGCTGGACGACCAGGACGTAGTATGGAAAGGAGCTTTTGGGCAGGCCAATCCCGAAGAGAATCTCCCTATGGCCGCCAACACCATCTGCAGCGTATGCTCCATCTCCAAGCTGTTTACCTCCATTGCCATTATGAATTTATATGAAGAGGGAAAGCTTCGGCTGGATGATGAAATCCAGAATCTTCTTCCCGGGTACAGCCTGGATCAGCAGTACAGGCTCAGCGGGCCCATTACCGTGCGCAATCTGCTTACCCACTCCTCAGGACTGCCGCGCGAAAATTACTACCCGCACTGGACAGACCCCACCCTGGAGTTCCCGACCAAAGAGGAGATCATGAACGCTCTGAATGAACAGAAAACGCTCTATCCCTCCTCCACCTATTTTCAGTATAGCAACCTGGCCATGGTCCTGCTTGGTTTTATCATAGAAGAAGTATCAGGCCAGAGCTATGACGACTACATCCAGGCCACCATTTTAGATCCGCTAAACCTCTCAGATACCCGGCCCGATATGCCTGAAGAGCTTTGGGGAAGCCAACTCGCCGTAGGTCACACGAACGAAACCATGGACAGTGAGCAGCTGAAAGTGCCGATGTTCAAGCCAAACGGGGTGACTCCGGCCGCCGGTTTCAGCTCTACCGTGGAGGATCTCGCTTCGTTCGCAGCCTGGCAGTTCAGGCTCTACGATGCGGAGGAAGAAGAGATCCTGCATCCGTCCACCATTAAAAATATGCACAACATCCACTGGATGGACAGCGATTTTGGCACCAGCTGGGGACTGGGTTTTTCGGTGTACAAAGGGCCGGACGGCAAAAAGTGGGTGGGCCACGGCGGCCATTGTCCCGGCTACAAGAGCTCCTTTGCGATGATTCCCGAAACCAAAATGGCCTACTCGGTCATGATTAACAGTAGCAATCCTGATCCCGTTAAATATTTGCGCGGCATACACGCCATCCTCTCCAAAGCGGGCGGAATTACACCTGCCGAAGATGCTGAACTGGCGGCTGAGCTTCAGGAGTATGCAGGTTACTACCAGAGTAAAGTGATGAAATGGACCAGTTATATTGGCACCTGGGGCGATAAGTTAATGAATATGGGCCTGCCCTCCGCCAATCCCGGGGAGTTCAATACCTTCCGCAGGGTAGACAGAGATCATTTTGTTCGCATACGTGATAATGGTGAGGACGGCGAGAGTATGCGGTTTATCCGTAATGAAGAAGGGGAAATTGTTCAGATGAAATACCACGACAGCTATATTTCAGATAAAATAGCAATAGATTGAGATTCGGTTCAAAAGGCGCGGATGTGATATAGATGCCGGGTCGTGATTCACCGGAATATCTTGCTGATACATTAGCCATGAAAATTATAGCTCACTTTGCCAGGAATTATTAGAGCTAACTCACAATATTAACAGTTAGATAACCAGCGTTTCAACTTATTAGCTCGAAATGGCCAAGCCGCCGGTTAAACGCCAGGCCGTTATACAGCGGAAAACATTTTATGAAATGAATACAGTATTAAATATACCGCATTAAAAGTTCGCATATAACCTCTATTTGGTGTGTAAAGCGCATGTTTATTGCGTATATAAACACGTTGGCAACCATTTTTAAACAAATAATTATATAAAAGGTACATATGAATTTACAATTAAAAGAACTCAAAGACATCATTTCAGAAAACTGTGTAACAATCATTTTGAATACTCACAGGACACATCCAGAGAATAAAAAAGATGCATTAGCACTCAAGAACTTAATTAAAGAAGCAGAGAGAAGACTTTTTGCTGATGAAAATAAGCGAGATGCTAAAGAGTTGGTACAACGTTTACTTGACCTGGAGTCTGAAATAGACCACAACCATAATCTTGAAAGTCTGATACTTTTCGTAAACGAAGACATTGCCCAATACACACGTTTGCCCATTTCGGTAGAAAACCGAGTGGTCATAGACCATACCTTTGCAACCCGCGATGTAGTGCGTGCATTACATATTGAAACCAACTATTATGTTTTGGTGCTTAGTCAGCGAAAAACCAGATTAATAGAAGCATTTAATGATAAAGTGGTTGCAGAAATTGGTGAGCCCTTCCCTATCGACAATACCCGATTTTATTCAACAAGCGGCGTTAAATTATCGAATGCATCGAAGCAAACAAATCTCATCGGTGAATTTTTCAATAGAATAGACAAAGAAGTTAATAAGATTAGAAAAGATAATCCTCTGCCTGTGTTGATTTGTACGGAAGAGTCAAATTATCACGAATATTTAAAAATAGCTGATCAAAAGCACAGTATTTATGATACCTATCTTAATAAAAACAGAGTCGATGAAAAAGCTCATGCTATTGTTACAGAAGCATGGAACATTGTAAAAGAATACACGATACAAAAAAATAATATTAGAAAAGCTGAATTGCAAAAAGCAGTTAGCCGAAATAAATTTATGAGTGATACGAACGAAATATGGCAGGGCATTAAACAAGGAAGAATTCAGACGTTGTTTATAGAACAAGGAAAATTTCAACCGGCGATCTGGGATAACGATAAAATACAATACGTATCAGACGAATATCGGGATACTAAAGAGGTGGTCGATGATATTTATGATGAACTGATAGAAGCGAATATGAACTATGGAGGAGATGTGGTTTTTCTACCCAAAGGAGATTTATCTGAATTTAACGGTTTTGGAGCCATTACAAGATATTAAAAAAACCGCTGAGATCAAGCGTTACATCCACCGTCAAATTCGCAGCCACCCCTTTGTCTTTCGCGAAAACAATCACCTGCCTTTGTGCCCTTGATGAGCTTCGTGAGAAAAAGGATATCTGTTATGATCGATCGTCATCACAGCCGGTCAAGCACATATAAATATAGAAAGAAAGAACGCATGACAGACATCAAAAATAGTATGAACAAACCCGAGTTTCCCCTCTCCGGTAAATACGATCCTGAGTGGGTATTCGATAATCAGATGGGTCCGAATGCTCTCTGGCTGGTCGAGTGGCTCACCGGGGCACTTCCGCTCAAGCCGGGCATGCGGGTGCTTGACCTCGGCTGCGGACGCGCGCTTACGAGCATCTTCCTTGCAAAAGAGTTTGGCGTTCAGGTCTGGGCGGCCGATCTGTGGATATCGCCGGATAATAATCTTAAAAGGATAGAAGCGGCGGGTGTCGGATCGTCGGTATATCCGGTAAGAGCCGAAGCCCATGCGCTGCCGTTCCCGACCGACTTTTTCGATGCGATTATTTCCATCGATGCGTACCAGTATTTCGGCACCGACGTGCTGTATCTTGGGTATCTGTTAAGATTTCTCAGAATGGACGGTCACATCGGTATCGTGGTCCCAGGATTGATGCAGCCGATCGCCGAAGTACCGGAGCATCTTTCTACGCCGCAATCGAACGGGAAGGTTTTTTGGGAAGACGAGTGCTGGAGTTTCACTACCGCAGACTGGTGGCGTGAACATTGGAGCCGTAACACAAAAATTGCCGATATCCGGGTCGACACACTCAGGAACGGCTGGCGTCACTGGCGTGATTTTGAGAAAGCGCTGGAGGCGGCGGGGAAATCGGTATTTCCGTCAGAGGCAGAAGCGCTTGAACGGGATGGCGGGGATTACATCGGCTTCGTCCGCGCCGTTGCGAGACGAGTCGGCGAAGCGGGAGAAAATCTGTACGATCCCGGTCTCGGCGAGTCGGTGGGTGTGGATAAGTGATGCCTGATTGAAAAACGGTTTAGATGTTGTCCGTACTCTTCACTTGTATCCATCGAAAGGACTACCGCACCGTAATGATCGTTGACCGGAATTACATTAAACCCCG
>SLQE01000077.1 GCA_007131635.1 Bacteroidota bacterium
ATAATATGTTCGGTACACAGGTCCGCGGATACCGGACACCGGATGCACCGAGTATCTGGCTGCGTGATTACACGGATATGATGCGTGCTTTCAGATACTGGGAGCATGACATGAAATCCATCGTCGATCATTTTGCCGAAACGCAGACCGCAAAGGGATGGATCTTCGATTATTTTACGATGACTCCCGAGAAAGTTCCATGCGAAAAAGAAAATTGGGCAAAGTATGTACGTGTACCGGTCGAGGCCGATGTTGAATTCCGTTTTATCAATGCCGTCTTTATGGCATGGCAGGCAACCGGTGATGATGCGTGGATGAAATCTCTCATACCGAATATGGAAAAGGCGCTGCATTACATCCTCACGGATCCATGGCGCTGGGATAAGAAACACAAATTAGTGAAACGGGCCTATACGATCGATACGTGGGACTTCGATTATACTGCAGGCCGTCATCCCTGGCTCAATTTCCAGATAACCGATCATACCTTCTGGGGGCTTATGCACGGCGATCTTTCCGGGTATTATCTTGCTTTTAAGCAAATGCAGACATTCTACGAAGCATTTAAAAACAAGAAAAGAGCTGAACATTGGAAACGATTTGCATCGTCGTTTCGAAATCGTGCAAATAAAATCTGTTTTAATGGCAGGTTCTACACTCATCACGTTCCGCTGGTTCCGGTGAACATCGACGGTGTCGACGTCAATGAACAGTTGAGTTTAAGCAACCCGATGAATATCAACCGCGGATTAGCTACACACGATATCGCCGTTGCCGTTATCAATGAATACCGGAAAAGAGCCGAAAACCCGGATGTGTTTGCGGAGTGGTTCAGTATAGATCCCCCGTTCCCCGATGGGATCTACGGCGACGAAAAGATTATCGGGGGTGCGTACTGTAACGGCGGCATCATGCCGCTTGTTGGCGGTGAGCTTGCGCGGGCTTCATTGATACACGGATTCGAGGAATACGGTATCAAGCAACTATTGAAATATGAAGAACTGACAAGCGATAATGAAACATACCTGTGGTATTTTCCGGATGGCCGCCCGGCTTCTATAGAAACCAGTACCAGCCCTGATGCTTCTCCGACTGATGCGTGGGGTTCCTCGGCGATGCTCTATGCGTTGATCGAAGGTTTGGCCGGGATCGTTGATACCGGAAAATTGTTCAAGTCTGTTGAACTTGCACCGAGATGGAGCGCATCGGGTGATGACGAAGCATCGGTGAGAACCGTTTATGGTGCATCCGGTGCATCTTTTGAGTATAATTATATGCACGATCAGGCGAAGAAAACTATCGAAATGGAATTGCGGGGGAATGCACAGGTTGATCTGCATCTCCTGCTGCCGGCGGATACAAAAGCGAAAAAAGTAAAGGTCAACGGAAAATCGGTCAGTTTTAAAAATAAACGTGTTGAAAAAAGTGCGTATGCCGATACCGCATTTCGATGTAAGAACAAGGCAACAGTGCAGATCGAATATTCGGAAAAATAATAACAATGAAAAATTCTAATCTTCATTACCAGAAGACAGTAACCCGCATACCGTGGGGTACACAGACGAATGCGAAGCGTCCCATACCGTTTTTTGAAAACGTTATGCCGAAATTTATCGAACGCGGCAAAGGGTGCCGGTTATGGGACATCGATGGAAATGAATTTATTGATTTCCGTCTTTCGCTCGGACCGGTAACACTCGGTTATTGCTACGATGAAGTCGACGACGCGGTCAGAAAGCAAATGGAGAAAGGTGTGCTTTTCAGCATGGCAAGTCCCATAGAATATAAACTTGCCGAACTCATATGCGATGTTGTCCCGAATGCGGATATGTGCCGTTTTATGAAAACGGGTGAAGATGTAAATTCATGTAATATCAGAATTGCGCGTGCCTACACCGGGCGCGATATGATTCTGATGAGCGGATATCATGGTTATCCGGATTGGTTCGCGACGGAGGACAGTCCGAAAAACGGTGTGCCCGAATTCATGAAAGAATATGTGAAGATCATCCCATGGGGTGATTGTGAAGCTGCCGAAAAGTTGATAAAAAAATACAACGAACGGATTGCCTGTGTTATTTCCATTCCGTATGATTTCAACGAAGACACGTCCGGAACGTATATTCATCATCTGCGGAAATTGACAAAAGAGTACGGCATTATGCTCGTGCTCGACGAGATATTGACCGGCTTCCGGCTTGCGCTCGGCGGCGCACAGGAATATTTTAAAGTGGATGCGGATCTTGCCGGATATGCGAAAGCATTGGCAAACGGATATCCGCTATCGACCTACGTCGGAAAACGGGAATATATGGAACACCTCTATAAGTTTAAAATGACAACGACTTACGCGGGTGAGACATTATCCATTGCGGCGGCAATCGCTACGCTGAATATCATGAAGCGGGAGAATGTGCATAAACATATTTGGAATATGGGTGAACGACTGATGAACGGATTACAAGAGATTGCAGGAGACCTCTCGATCGAAGCACATGCCGCCGGATTGCCCCCGGCGTCCTTTCTCAAAATAGACACACCCGATCAGAAGTATAATGAACGCCTTGAGTATTTCTGGCACAGGGAACTCTACCGCGAAGGGGTTTTTGCAAATCAACGCTGGTTTATTTCGTACTCTCACAAGGAAAAAGATATCGACGAAGCGCTCGAGAAGGCATCTGCCGCGCTCAGGCGCGCAGTCGAAGCGGAACAAAAAGAACGATCAAACATTCAGCCATTCTGGTGGTGATTATGAACGAAAGAAAATACATCGATTGCTACGCGATGATCGGTAAACGGGGACCGAAAGATATAGAAACCCCGTATGAAACGGAAGTACTGCTCGATGAAATGGCATGGTGCGGTATCCACGGAGCCCTCGTTGCACATTGGACAGCGAAGGAATACGACCCGTCTTTTGGCAACAGGATGTTATTGCAAGAGCTGAAAAAGAGTCCGCGCCTGTACGGTGTGTGGACGGTTATGCCGTCACATACGGGGGAATTCCCTGCCCCCGAAGATTGTGTCAGTGAAATGCTCGACAACGGCATCCGGGCGGCAAAAATGTATCCACGCACCCATCATTACTGGTTTACCGGGGATGTGTGCGGTGCGTTGCTTACCGAATTCGAAAAAAACGGGATAGTCCTTCTCGTCGAGGGGGGATATATGTATAATCCCGATATTCTGGAAAAAACGAATGAGGTACTGCTGTCCGAACTCGATGTGCTGTTGAGTAATCATCCCGGATTAAACGTGGTACTCCAGGGATCGCGCTGGGATGCAACGAGATATTTACATACATTACTGTCAAAACATAAAAATCTTTATCTCGAATTTTCAAATCATCAGGGTAATCGTGCACTTGAAATATTTTCCGGTTGGTTCGGAGCGGAAAGAATTCTATTCGGTAGCGGTGCACTCGATAAATCACCGGGTGCGGCGAAAGCGTTTATTGATTATTGTACGCTGAGTGAAAACGAAAAAAGTCTGATCGCAGGAAAAAATCTCGCGCGATTACTGAAGATTGAAACGTTTCCTCAGGATTATACCGAACCGACGATAAACGATCCGATTCTCCGGAAAGCGAAACAGGGAAAACCATTGGACGATATACTGGTTATCGATTCTCACGCTCATATAGCCCATGATGATGCGGTCGGTGTCGGATTCATGCATCAACCTTACTCGGATGCAAAAAGTATGTTCGAAAGAGCACAACGTATGGGAATCGATAAAATGTGTATCAGTTCGTGGCTGGGTATTTGGACCGATTTCGATGAGGGAAATAAGATCGTCTATTCGGCATTGCAGCGATATCCGGGATTTTATCACGGATATGCAACCCTGCAGCCGCAATATATAAGAGATTGGCTGCCGCATCTTGAGAAAGTCTATAAGGAATATGGAATGGAGGGGATTAAACCGTATCATCCCCGCACCGATATCCCGTATAACGATCCGTTATGGGCACCGTGGTTTGAATACGGCAATCGGATTAACGCATACACCCTGTTGCATCCTTCTCCGAATTTTACACAGGAAATTAACGATCTTGCACCCCGGTATCCCGACATGACGCTTATTATCGCTCATTGCGGCGGATCATTTGCCACCGCACGGCAGGGGATTGATGCGGCACTTCAGTTCCCCAATGTGGTCCTTGAAATAACTTTGACAAGCGTTACCTACAAAGTGATTGAATATATGGTTGAGCATGTCGGTGCAGACAGGGTGCTGTTCGGAACGGACCAACCGATGCGCGACCCTATCCCGCAATTCGGATGGGTAGCGTATTCACATTGCTCATACGAGGAAAAAGTAAAAATCTTCGGTCTGAATATGGAAAGAATAATTAAACGGGTGAAGGTGAA
>SLQE01000106.1 GCA_007131635.1 Bacteroidota bacterium
GGAAGAACGTACCGTGTTGTTTTCAGGGACAGCACATTGTCGAGATTAACGGAATCATTCACCGTTATCGATGTCACCGATCCCGCTTCTCCGGATACAGTACTGAAAAGGGAAAAACGGTTTCTGGGCGAGACAAGATTCTTCCACGGATTACAACTGTCATTTGATAATGCCTGGAGCGTTGCGTTCCAACGGGCCCGATCCGGATGGGATGAAAATGCCATAGTTCCAAACTTCCAGTATGTGTTGTCCCCGATTGAGCTCGATATGGGTGACGGGACCATACTAAAGGGTGTAAATTATCCCTCTGACTACAGAATTGAATTCTTTGATGAGCCGGTCGGTACATCCCACGAATATCCGGATCTCGGGGCAACGGCGGTACCGATAAACTTTACACTGAAGAATATCACTGACGGAACCGAACCAAAGCTGCTGTACTACGATTTTACCTACAGCGATTTCCGTGAGATTACGATTGCATTGCTCGAGGACGTTGGCGGTGTGGAGCGGCTAACGTGGGTAATCGATTTGCGTTTGGAGAATCTGCCCTCTTTATCATTGCCCGGCAGCGGTCACGTTTTACATCTGCGTACTTCGAAACCGTTCTCATCAAGAGATGTATTCGAGTTTTCCACGTCTGCCGAGTATCATGACGATGAAGTGGCAAAAGATCAGCTTGATCAGATACGCGTCGTACCGAATCCCTATATTGCAGCAGCCGGTTGGGAAGCGCCGCTTCCGCCGGGAATCGTCAGCGGCAGAGGAGAGAGGAAGGTCGACTTTATAAACGTTCCCATGGGATCAACGATCAGTATATATACCTCGAGAGGAATCCATGTAGTGGATTTATATCATGACGGAACTCTTGAAAGCGGTGCGGTATCGTGGAACCTGAGAACAAAAGAAAATCTCGATATTGCATACGGTGTATATTTTTACATTGTTGATGCTCCCGGAATCGGGCAGAAGTTTGGCAGGATTGCAATAATCAAGTAGTTATCTATTATTTGTTAATAGTTTTTTCCAATCAGATTCTCTATTAACAAATAACTATTCACCATTAACAACATGAGCGAGTACTGTTATGAGTGTACGAAAAATTTTAACGGTAATAATTCTGATTTCGGTTTTAATACCGGCGATGAGTTATTCACAATCAAAAGTCGGAACAACGGCGGCACAGTTCCTCGGAATCGGTGTCGGTGCCAGAGCTACCGGAATGGGCGGTGCTTTCGGTGCAGTCGCCGCTGATCCTTCCGCACTGTATTGGAATCCGGGTGGAATAGCACGCAACGCAAGATCCGAGGCATCCGTTTCGCATACCGGATGGCTGGTCGGTACCGATTTCAATTGGGCCGGTGTGGTCATCGCACTCGACCGGAATAATGCCATCGGTGTTCACCTCACTCAGTTGAATTACGGTGAGGACTATGTAACGACCATCGAAGATCCTATGGGAACCGGTGACCGGTGGTCTGCAATGGATATGGCAGCCGGTATTAGTTATGCCCGCAATCTGACGGACAAATTTTCAATTGGAGGAAGTGTTAAGTATATTAACCAGAGAATATGGAATGTAAGTGCATCGGCGTTTGCCGTCGATGTCGGATTGCTCTTTATTACCGGCTTTAACGATATGCAGCTCGGCGTATCCATCTCGAATTTCGGAAGTGAAATGAAAATGGATGGTAAAAATCTGAATGTACGCTATGACCTCGATAGCAGAATACCCGGGACAAATGATGCGATATCAGCCCGCTTATCAACAGATTCATTTGTTTTACCACTCCTTTTTCGGGTCGGAGTGGCGATGCCTGCGATCCGAATGGAAAAGAATTTGTTAACGGTCAGCGTCGACGCACTCTATCCAAATGATGCAACTCCGTTTGTGAGCACCGGTCTGGAATATATGTGGAATGATATGATTGCTTTGCGGGGAGGATACCGTTCACTCTTTATGGATGAACCGATTGAGACCTGGACACTTGGCGGAGGAGTAAAGCTTACCATGAGCGGTAATGTCTCCGTGGCTGTCGATTATGTCTATCAGGATTTTGATGTGTTTAGTAATGTCCAAACTGTGTCAGTAACACTAACGTTCTAAATTAAATAAATTAAACTTATGAAGGAGGTGATATAATAAGTAACGATTGATTGATGTATTGATAACTCCAATTAACATTTCTTATTCATATTCATTGAGGAGATTCTCTATGAAAAAGCTTTACCTTTTTATTACTATTTGCCTTGTCATGATGATCGGGGCCGAGGATGTTTTGTCCCAGGACCTCGTAAATGTCACATTCAGGGCAAATGCCGCCGCCTGGCGTGATACACTCGGTGCCGACGGCCTTGTCCAGATACGCGGACAGGTTGCCAATGTCGCTCCACCGACCGAATTATCGGATGGTGTAACCATAGACTGGAGCGGAAATACAACAATGTACCTTACCAATGTCGAAGGCGATTATTGGGAGGGAACCTTTGCGATACCAAAGGGTACGGTACTCGTGTATAAGTTTTTCGCAAATGCCCGACACAGCACAGTTACCCCCGATGACGAGTGGCATCACGACGATTGGGAATTCAACATATCCGACGGTGTCGGAGATGACGGCGTTACCGCCGGAACTAACCGGAAACTCGATTTAGCAGGTGTTGAAGCCGATACCGTATTGCCGGTTCAGTTTATCAACGGCATAGGCCACGGCGATATGGAACAGTATCAAACGCTTTGGGAAGATGTTGACGGTACCTTTGCAGTTTGGATCCGGGTCAACGTAGCAGGTTGGGAAGATTGGAATCCTGAAAACCATGTTATAGCCGTTCGCGGTTCAAATCGCGATGATTGGGGACAAACCGGACAACTTTCATGGGGTGAATCGCATCCTCTGAATCGTGAGGGAACTTCACGGTTCTATTCTAATGTCGTTAATGTCCCTGACCAATATGCTGCAGCCAATCTCAGATTCAAATTCGTTGCACACTTTGAAGGCAGACCGCTTGATGAGGACTGGGGAGATATGGCATATAATACAAACGTCGATATCGACGTCGAAACAAGCGGTGCGGACACAACAGTGTATTGGAAATGGTTTGACAACATGAAACCAATTGCAGCCGATCATGAGGATGAATTGATTATTACATATCGTGCGGACATGACCCAGGCGATAGCCGAGAGAGGTTTCAGTCACGGTGATACTCTTGAAGTTCGTTCCGGATTTGCCGGCACCGCAGAAGTGGTGAGTACAAAACGTATGGTCAGAGTCGGTTTCACAAATGTGTACACGGCAACAGATACGATTGTGGGCTCGTTGAATGCAGATCTTGCCTATCAGTATTATATGTGGAAAGACGGAAATGATCTTCGTGAAATATACTTCGATTTTACCTTCCCGGATAAGGCTGATCCGACAGCCGAGCGGCGAAGAGTAAATGTGACCTCGGCAACATTCATGGTCGAAGATAATTCTACCGATTTCGCGGATCCCCGCAGAAGACCGAGATTCAGAAATACAAGTCTGTTATCAAAAGATATCTCGGTAACATACATCGTTGATATCCGTCCGGCTATTTTCCAGGCCATGGCGGGAGATGTATTAGTTGATATTCAGGGGAATCTGGACGTTACCCATCCGGACAGTGTCCTTGCCTGGGGTGTTGCGATGAACGGACCCGCGACCGGCGGCTGGGGCGGCTGGGGCCCGGGTTTGATGGTTGATGAAACCCGTAGGATGGAAGATCAGGGCGATTCTACATTTGCCTTGACTATCGATTATTCAACGAGTGATTTCATCGGGCAGGAATTCAAATTCGGTATCGGCGGTGGTGACAATGAAGGCGGGTTTGGTAATAACCACATCCAGAATATCGATGATACTGAAGATACCTTCGTATTATTCTCACAATTCGGAAGTATAGATCCCTTGTTCTACAATGCCTGGGATTATGAAAACCGTGTTCCGGTTATCACCGAACCGCCGGGTCCGGAACTTCCCGAATCGAATTGGAACTTCGTCGGTGTATTCCCGGATGAAGAGAGTGCCAATCACTCAGCTCATGGCTTAGCAGTCGATGACGAAGGTAAAGTATGGATTGCACCGTACTACAGCACACTGTTTGTACCGACAGAGGGTGACACTATCCGCAGGAATCCGCTCTATGTCTTTAATGCAGACGGTACTCCTGCAGACTTCTCACCCATCTATCAGTATGACGATTTTGACGGTGAGACGCTTCGTTTCGGTCCGATTACCGGATTGAACAGAGATCATGAAGGTAATATCCTTGTTGCCATCCACGGGATGCGTCCGCTGGCTGACGGAAGCACCTGGGATCAGGGTACTGCACACATAATCAGAA
>SLQE01000046.1 GCA_007131635.1 Bacteroidota bacterium
GAAGCGATCGCTTCACAAAGGTGCGCCGGCAAATTCCATCGTTCCGCCAGCCATCGACCTATATCCGCGTGTGTAACACCGAGAATGCTTTCCTCTGCTTCAAGGGGAGACGTCTCCGTCTCGCGGATGAGTTCTTGTATTTTTATATAATCCGCATGAAAATATTTATGAATAACCAATATCCCCAGATCGTGTAACAGCCCTGCGATAAACGCCTCACTTGGCAGGCGATATCCCGTTTCACGTGCTAATTTCCGAGCAAGAATTGCACTTGAAAGAGAATGATCCCAAAAAACATCAAGGTCAAGGTGTGTATCCTTGTTGTTTTGCAGCGCGCTCATAAGCGATATACTGATGACAATCTCTTTCAGGGTATCGAACCCCAGTACTATTATCGCGAAATCGATCGTGGATATTTTTTTCGGGAACCCGTAAAACGGGGAATTTGCCATTCGCAATACCTTCGCCGACAATGCGGGATCGGAGGAAATGGTCCTGGCTAACTGAGCGGCGTTCGATTTCGGATTGTCGACCAGTTCAACGACTTCGTATGCGTGTGCGGGTAACGCCGGCAATTGCAGTATCGACTTAATTTTATCGCGTATGTAGTCCGGAGATTTCATAAGTATTCCGCCTTTTTATATTGATATTTCCAACGTTTCCATGTTCCTTCTTAGTCCGGCAATGACCGTCGAGTGTATTTGCGATACGCGCGATTCGGTTAATCCAAGGACTTCAGCAATTTCCCTGAATTTCATTTCTTCATAATAATATAAAGTGATGACCAGCCGATCGCGCTCATTCAGTTTTTCTATCTGGTCCGAGATTAATTGCACAACGTTATTAGTATTCATTTGCTCGCGTATATCCGGGGTTGTATCCGCTATTTCCGGGTTTTTGTTATGACCGCTGCTGCCTCCTTCCAGTTCATTAAGTCTCGTTAATCCCTCTCGTGTCAGCATCACATCTGAAGTACCGATACTATATCCGTGCTTACTTTCAACAGGCAATCCGTTATCATCTCTTGCTTCACGTATTTTTTTCCGTTCAGACCTCGGCAGCCAGTCAATGCGGCGCAATTCATCCTGCATCGCTCCCTGAATTCTGGAGAGCGCGAATGTTTCGAATTTAGTACCCCGCTCAGGATCGTATCGTTCGATAGCTTCCAGCAAACCGATCATGCCTACCTGCATCAGGTCTTTACGCTCGATGACACCTTTCATTGAGGCAGCATTCACCGCAAATTTCCGCATGACAAATTTTACCAACCTCAGATATGAGTAAAAGAGCTTGCTCCTCAAGTCGTGAGATTTTGTATCCCGGTATTGTATCCAGATATTTTGATCAACGGTTTGCATATTTATTTATCACGCCGGCAGCGGTTTTTCCTTTTGTTTTTGATTATAGGTGTTTTTTCCCGCCGCAGGATCTTTTGCTTTTACCTGATTCATAGATTGCTGCTTTGGAGTCTCATGAGCTCCTCCGGTTTCCGGAGATTCATTTTTTCCGTCCGGAGGTTTAGAAAATCGAACGATAGTAATAATTGCTATGCCGCCTAAAATAATCGAAATACAAACGACGAAAGCTTTAACCATAACTTCGAGCAACGGCATTGATGTAATACCGAACAGTACCATGGATATGAAGAAACCAAGCAACGCTAATTGAAATATTATCTTGTTCATACGTGTGCCACCTTGTTTAGTTTGATAGTCTGTTTGGCCTCAATAATTTTTCGTGCAATCTCCCGGATCGATATTGATGCACGGGTTCTCGGATATTTTTTCACCAGGATATCCTGACGGGAAATCGCTTTGACAACAAGTTCATCATAAGGGATAGTACCGATATAGTCTGTCTGTATATTTAAAAAATGCGAAACGACCATGTGTAGTTTCTCAGCCGTTTCATCTGCTTCCTTCTGGGATTTCGCAGAGTTAATTATCATTTTGAATCTGTGTTCCGGTTTCGCCATGGAAATGATCTTTATCATCGCGTAAGCGTCCATCACCGAGGTCGGCTCGGGAGTTGTCACAATAATCGATTCATCCGAATAGAGTGAATAATTTACTATTTCTTTATTCAGTCCCGCAGACGTATCCAGCACAATATAATCCAGTTGTTCATTTGAGATCGTTATCTGGTCCAGAATATACTCCTGTATGGATCCGTCAATATGCGGATACCTCGCGTCACCCGAACTGCCCGCAAGAAACGTCAGACGATTGTACGGGAACGTAACGGCCTGAGCGATGGATAACTCCCCGCGAAGTACATTCCCCAACCGATTATCCGGAGAGATACCGAGCATAACATCAAGATTCGCGAGATTCGCGTCAGCATCGAACAGAAACACGTTCTTTCCAAAATCACACATCGTAATTGCGAGATTCAGAGCAACCGTTGATTTACCGACACCTCCTTTTCCGCTCGTCACGGTCAAAATAACCGGAGGGATGGTATCCGGGCCATTTCCCGGGCCCTTCCGGGCAATCTCCCGTAAACGCGCTGCCTGGTCTTTTTCGAAGATACCATTATGCATTTGGTATCACTCCTCTGTAAATCAAAGATGCAACTCTTCTCGGGCCGACGGCAATTATGTCATCAGGGACATTCTGCCCCATCGTTACATACGATATCGGGATCT
Organism: Bacteroidota bacterium; assembly: GCA_007131635.1. Lineage (GTDB taxonomy): Bacteria > Bacteroidota > Ignavibacteria > T3Sed10-11 > T3Sed10-11 > T3Sed10-11. Next base: position 2,648 of record SLQE01000046.1, read on the forward strand.
GATGTTCGTGTATTAAACTTAAAAGCGGACCGAACGATACCGCCTCGTCAAGTTTTGAGAAAACCAGACGGTTCGGTTTCATGACTTTAAATCTTTTCGCAATATCATGCATGGCGACCGGATTTGTGGAGGCACTCATGACGAGGTGGATCTCGTCAGGTTTTGCCGCTTCCACAAAAGATGATAGGTCAGCCAGTTCCTTGTCCATCCGCTGACTTCTGCCGACCGTATCAATAAAGATTGCATCCTTACCCCGCATCTTACGAAGAGCCTGTTCTATTTCCTCCGGTTTATAGACAACCTCCATCTGGATATCGGCGATGGTCGCAAATGTCCGAAGCTGTTCGATTGCACCGATTCTGAATGTATCCACCGATATCAAACCGACATCCTGCTGATGCATCAGCTTCGCGATCGATGCTAATTTTGCTATCGTCGTCGTTTTCCCGACGCCGGTCGGACCGACCAGCGCAACGATTTTACACTTACGACGTGTCGTGCGTTTTGCGACATAAATATTTCTGATAATACCGCTTATCTCGTCGAGAACAATTTGTTCCGCCTGTGTTATGTCCGCATACTGATCTTCGCTCAGCCGGCCGTAAATCCCCTGAACGATATCCACGGCAAGTCTTTCATCCACGTCCTGCCGGATGAGATTTTCATAGACACGTTTTAATGTAATCGGGAGAGCCGGCATTTTTGAATATTTCATATGGTCGGTCATTTCGCGCAGCGTAAATTTAATTTGATCTATATCTTTATGCAGATCATAATATTTTAGCTCCGGGTTTCCGATGTTATTTTCAGGGATCTTTCTCTCGCTCTCCCCGGCCGAATGCTGCTTTGAAAATTGTTCGGCAACACGCTTCAAATTGTGCAGATTAGATTTCAATTCATCGTTACCGGTAAAATCACTCGCACCGGATTGACGGCGGGCCTGCTCATACGTGGCAATGAATTTTGACCCGGGTGGATGTATACCACCGGATTCGGATCTCTTTCCTTCCGCCTGATCGTCGAGCGCGGCGGTGATCTCCACATATTCCTTCCCTAAGAAATTCAAAATCCCCCCCTTTGTAAATCGGCGGGTTCCGATGACAATTGCATCCGCACCCAACTCACGTTTCATTGCGGTTGTCGCATCCTTTAAATTAGAACCGACGAACTTTTTAATGCGCATATGCTATCTCCAATTGTCCAATAAATTCCACTTCCAATTCCGGCGGTATCTCGGTGAACGATAGAACCGCCGCATTCGGAAAGGTTGTATGAATCAGTTTGTAAAAATACGGTCGAACGGTGGCTGCACATAAAACAACCGGCTGGATACCCTGTACGACCGCCGTCTCGATATTATCGGTCAGACTGGCGTGAATTGCTTTTATAATATCCGGGGAAAGACCCAGACTCGGGTTGTTCTCCCGTTGATTTTGTAAAGCGTTCGAGATGATTTCTTCCAGTTTCGGATCCATTGCAATGCCCTTCAGAATTCCGTTCTGGTCCCGGTAGAGCGATGCGATAGTTTCCGATAATGAATGCCTGACATACTCGGTTAGGACATCGACGTTCTTCGTGACACGGGAGTAATCGAGCAGCGCTTCGAGGATAGTGACAAGATCGCGAATCGGTATTCCCTCTTTCAGCAAATTCTGCAATACCTTCTGGATCGTCCCTGTCGGAAGAACATCATTATTCAATTCCTCTA
>SLQE01000025.1 GCA_007131635.1 Bacteroidota bacterium
GTTGATTTTTCCGCGATAGTGTATTGTTACGCCCATATATTCCTCCCGAAATGTCTTACGGTTTTCTTATATTTGAAAATACAAAATTATTTTCTATGTTGCATCTGTATTGTAAAATAAGGATAGTTGTATCTTATTATATTAATTGTAACCTGTTATATCATCCTGACGTATAATTACCCATGGCTACCTTTATATCTTTCCAGAGAATTATGTATTTTCGGAAAGAATGACGGAACGCTCGTGCAATGAAACGAGCGGGTAAACCGTGTAAACAATGTACGTTAATTCTGGAGGACTAAAATGTGTCTGTCTGTATTTACGTATAACATTAATGATACCGGCGTGTCCATTCGATTTTTAAACATGCGGGTCCGGCACATACCGTACACAAACATTGAAGAGGTATATGCTGGATCAAAAGGAAAATTCGGTGAAGTATGGACGGTCTTTAAATTCCGGGGATTGGTCTCGATTAAAAAGAAAAAAGGATGGTTGCGATATGCTACACTCGCTCCTCCCGATCCCGGTTCCTTTATCGACGAGGTGCGAGAAAAGTGCAGGATGTAATCAAATTTATTATTTTTTTATTTTGTCATTTTTAGCTTATCGATATAATCCGCCTTCTGGAGGTAGTTGTGTGAAATCACTCTCTTTGAAACATCGTAATATATTAAACTTGCTGCGAAGATACTTCTTGTTGATATCGCTCATCCTTGCTCAATCATTTACCTTATATCCTTTCACCGATGGCGAGGTGAGGTATAATACCATAGAGGGACGGGTATACAACGCCCGCACCGGAGAGTCGCTTCCGGGTGTCAATATAATCGTTAACGAACTTGAGGCGGTGGGAGCGGCAACAGATGCGAATGGCTATTTCTCAATCCGCGTACCGGCGGGAAGCTATTCTGTTACCGCATCATACATCGGATTTCAGTCTGTTGTGAGAACCGATGTCATCGTCACCACACGGGGTTCGGCGTGGTTGACTATTCGCATGGCCGAGTCATATATCGGTCTCGAAGAGGTTGAAATCACACCTGACTATTTTGACAGGGCGGTTACCGCCGGTCAGCCGAGTACGATCACACTAAGCCAGCAGGAAATCCGACAGTCACCGGGCTCCGGACAGGATTTTCAACGCATACTCCAGGCGATGCCCGGGGTAGGATTCTCGACCGATCAAACGAACGAGCTTATTGTCCGGGGCGGGGCGCCGAATGAGAATCTTATTATGTTCGATGATATGGAGATCCACTCGCTTAATCACTATCCAAACGAATTCAATTCCGCAGGACCTATATCGATGGTGAATGTCGAACTGATAGACGATATAAAGTTCTCGGCGGGAGGTTTTGGGGCACAGTATGGAGATAAACTCTCATCGGTAATGGCGGTGAGAACGCGCGACGGTACACGGAGCAGATCGCTCAAAGGGAACGTCAACGTTTCTATGGCAGGTGCAGGAGCCATTTTTGAGGGAAGGATCAACGAGGGACGCGGATCGTGGATTGCCTCGGCACGCAGAAGTTATATCGATCTCGTTGCTGCCGGTGTTGGATTGACCGCCGTACCCGAGTATTATGACGGTCAATTTAAAGTTGTTTATGACCTGACGAGAACACACACGCTGAGATGGTCCGGCATTTACGGAAACGGGATAATTTTCTTTGAAGGAAGTCATGCATATGGAGACGAATCGCAGGGACCGAAATTTCCCGAACTCGCGGGTACAACCGATAGTCTTTCAGTAGAAGAAGTTGACGTACGGCAGCACCAATACGCAACCGGAGTGACCTTACGGAGTGTCTGGAGTCCTTCGTTTTATTCTATTGTCAATCTTTCGACGAACGCATACCATTATGATTTTGATAATGCATACAACTACCTGGAACGGGTGTATGACGACGAAGGTAGGATAATCAATGAACGTGTTCTGTCAACGCAGCCATTCTATCGGGAACGTACCGATGACAGGGAATATGCACTTCGTACAGAGTTTGTATGGAATGCGGGACGTAATCACGCAATAGAATTCGGTGGAGCTGTTAAATTCACCAATTACAAAACTGCATTTTTCCTAAATGCAGATACAGTGCTGTACGATCTCACCGGTGACGGGATATTTGAAACGGGACCCGTTATAAGGGATGAGGCAAATGTCAACTACGATCTGGGATTATTTAATCATCATAAGAGTTACTTCTATATCAACGACCGTATACGTCTTTTCGATGCGCGGTTAACACTCAATGTCGGTCTCCGGTACGATTATTTTTCCTTCAGCCGCCGGGAAACCGTAAGTCCGAGATTGTCGGCATCGTATTTCCTGAAACCCGATATCACAAGTATAAACCTCGCATACGGTGACTACTATCAAACGCACAATATCGCGACCTACATTGCCCGGGATGGTAGCGATATAAACCGGTATCTGAAAAATACCCGCGCACGTCATTACGTGGCCGGAATAGAACATCTTTTTAACAAAGGATTAAAAGTTTCACTTGAGGGATATTACAAAGAATACTCCGATATACCCGTCAGTGAGCAGTATATATATTCGATAGAGGACAGAACGTTCCGTTCCGACCGATATCTCAATATCGGCGAGCGGAATGTATACGGACTCGATCTCTTCATTCACCAGAAACTCGTCGGAAGTTTTTACGGTACTTTGAGCATATCCCGCATGTGGTCGGAGACAAAAGATCCCCGGATTGGCTCGGTTGAAGTAACTATACCATCGGGATTTGAGTATCCTGCGATGATTACGCTTATAGCAGGAAATCGATTCAGGGATCTCCGGACTTTTTTGAATAGCTTGCCGGCGTATATCCGTTATCCAAGCTATTTGCTCCCTTTTTCGGACGATATGGAGATCGGTGTGCGATGGACTTATTCATCGGGCTCACCATATACCCCGCGGGTTTTTGAAACAAATACCAGCAGGCGAATCGGCGGGATGGCCTGGACCGACGGGGTATGGCAGGAAGAGGACAAGCTGAACTCGGCACGCTATCCTGCGTACCACAGACTCGACATAATGTTTAACAGCCGTTTTAATTTTTCGAATTGGAACATAGTTCTTTTTCTCTCTGTTCAGAATGTTTACAACAGACAGAATATCGCCGCTTACCGGTATTACTCGAACGGAACATACGAACCGATTTATCAATTTTCGTTACTGCCCGTGATGGGTCTGGAAGTTGAGTTTTAATGATTAATGACAGGCATTTAGATTAACAATATTTTTGAAACAAATTGGGATTTTTACCGTATATTTGAAGGTAGGGTTTTTTCCATTTTTTATCTTTAACAAAATCCGCATATCCTGTAAATAACACAGCATTCATCTAAAAATAAATAATTTTATCAAAGAATTTAAGAGGAGGTCGTTATGAAACGATTCTATCTGTTCTTCTTTTTATTCAGTTTTTCAGGTCTTCTATTTGGCAGCGATATAGAGGTTGGCCAGTCGCCTTACCCACAAGATTCATATCTCGATCAGTTGCCGCCGCTTATTGATCGCGAGATATTTTTTGACGATCCGGAGATTGCCGGTGCGCAGTTATCACCGGACGGACAGTTCCTTTCATTCCGGAAACAATATAACGACATAATGAACATCTGGGTGAAAGGAATAGACGAACCGTTTGAGAATGCACGCCCTGTTACCGCCGATACCACCCGTCCCATTACAGGTTATTTCTGGAGCAGAGACAGTCGGTTCATTCTCTATGTTCAGGATAAAGGCGGAGATGAGAATTACAACATTTATGCCGTTGATCCGGCAGCGGACCCGGAAGAAACTACCGGAGTACCTCCTGCCAGAAATCTGACTGATTTAGAAAATGTCCGTGCATTGATCTATGATGTTCCTCGCAACACACCCGGAGAGATTATCGTCGGGTTAAATGATCGTAACCCGGCTCTGCACGATGCCTATCGGCTCGATCTTGCAACCGGAGAGCTTGAGCTGCTGTTTCAGAACGATCACAATATTATACAATGGAACGTCGACGATGACGGTGCCCTTCGGTTTGCAATGAGACAAACACCCGACGGTGGCTTTGAGATTCTGAAACCGGTCGATGACGATTTCGAGCAGATATATCAAGTCGGTTTTGAGGAGAATGCGGGAATCATCCGTTTTCACAAAGATAAACGGAGAGTGTACATGGTCACCAACAAGGGTGAAGATGTTGATCTTATGCGTCTTGTTTTATTTGATCCTGAAACCGGTGAGAAGGAATTACTCGAAAAAGACCCCGAGGGAGAAGTTGATTTTGCGGGAGCCTTCTTTTCCGATGTCACGGATGAGCTTGTTGCAACATTTTA
>SLQE01000168.1 GCA_007131635.1 Bacteroidota bacterium
ATCAGGATAGCATTATTTAGTTAATAACATCTTTTTCACATAATGTATGCTCTCATTAGTGCTTTCACCGGACAATGGCTGTGCGGTAAACCGGTAAATATAAATCCCGCTTGAGACATTAACGCCCGCTGCGGTGCGTGAATCCCAGTCTGCGGCATGATACCCCGGTTCCACTATACCGTCGACCAATCGCCGTACCTCCCGTCCCATGATGTCGTATATTACCAGCGATACTGTAGAGGCTTCCGGAATATTATAGCGTATTGTTGTGACAGGATTAAACGGATTCGGGTAGTTATCAAATATCGCATATTCCTTCGGCAGCGAAATTGTCTCCGCCGTTATGAGTTCATCGAACCTCAAAGGCGCCATACCGTGGACACCGACTTTATTCGAGGACGAGGATTGACCGCCCAAATTTACGACGGTTACATAATAGCATGCTAAGATATTGCTATTGGGATCTATCCACACGCTATTGTCAGTAAAAGTTGTTGAGGTTGTGGATGCTTTAAATGAATAGTTAACCATTGAGCAATTAACCGTTCCGGGGGCGCCTTGTATAGCCCCATAGTAGATATTATAAGAATCGGTGTTGTTTACTGTATTCCAATTAAGTTTCGGGTTTACGCCTGAAGCATCGAGTGTAATTGACGGCGCCGATGGGGGTAAAACACGGAGTACAGTATATTCATATTTAACATTATTTGTCGTTGACGGATACCACCCGATAAATTGATTACCTGTTGTGTATACTTCATAAACATAAGTTCGTAATGTGGCGCCGGTAGATGTAACTGTCCCCGGTACAGGTTCGCACCAACCATAAGAGAAATTTACTGTTTCTTCGTTCGCCCAGCCGATTGTTTCAACACCACGACACCAGACCCTGGCATTTGGCGGTGTATCCAGACCGATTTGTTTTGCATTATGTATACCGCCGTTGTGCCGTAATCACAGCGGCGGTTTTATTTATATTGGTTCATGGCTATCACCTCCTTTCATTCAAAGGTGAGTTGCCGTTTATCCGTGCCGTCCTTACGCATAAGCCATAATCTGCCGTTGCCCTGCCTTGTATCGGTATAAACAATCCATTCGCCGCATGGCGACCAATCGCACGTTGTCGCCTGTGTATCGGTCAATTCCCGCGGGTTAGTGTCGTCTGAGTTCATTACCCATATTCTCGGAAATTGGTATCGTGATTGTGAGACAAATGCAATTTTTCCACCATCCGGCGAATAACGCGGATATTTGTTAGTGTGACCTATAGCTGCATTGAGCGTATCGGGAGGTATATTATTAAAGGGGTAATAGATTACAAATCCCTGCCCAATGCCAATGGGATGTGCGATAACCCCAAGCAAGCTTCGATTTTCCGGGTGCCATGTTGGATGTGCTCCACCAAAGACTGCTCTTTTTTGACTTCCATCCGTTCTCATTATCCAAATACCTCCGGGTCCGGTTTCATCGGGCAGCGACCTGTCATACGCGATCCATTCACCATCGGGGCTCCAGGCGGGGAAGAAGTTTCTTCCAACCGTCGTAAGCTGCTCGATGTGTCCATCGCTCAGCCGGATTTTATAAATCTGCGTACCAAAAGAAAATGCAATCCATTTACCGTCCGGCGACCAGGTCGGATTTGAAGGCGACACAGAGAGTATCCTGCGTTTATTGCTGCCGTCCGCATCGATGAGATACAGCCCGGGTTCCTCTTCGCCGATATGAACATACGCAATCGTCGTGCTGTCGGGCGACCACGCCGGGAAATAATCGATTACATCATAAGCCGGCGGGCGTATGATTGAAGCATCAGTCTCTACGATGAAATCCATTTTAAGATCCCTGTCGATGAAAACAAAAGAATAACCTTCTTCGATTATTTCAGGCCTGGTCGAATCGGTATTGGTTATCTCTATGTCAAAAAAACGGGGATCGGTAAGCCCCTTCTTCATTATATTGCGAGCCGATGAAATTGATCGGTCAGATGGTACCCGGAACCCGTCGAACCGGATCGCATTTTCATTTCCGAAACCGAAGACCATCTTTTTCACCTGCAATTCATTGCCCGCCTGTAACTGATAGAAATATACCCCCGGCGCCACTCTTCTTCCTGCATTGTCTCTTCCGTCCCACCGTACGCCGTGTACTCCTGCATGCCGTGTGTCTTCGGCGAACGACCGTATCTCTTGTCCGAGAATATTATATATCCGGATTGTAACGGCAGATTGCTCATAGAGTTTGTATGCAATTGCGGTCTCAGATGAGAACGGGTTGGGATAGTTTTGAGCAAGTTCGAAAGTAAACGGCAGTTCTACGCCGGATTCATCGACTGACGTCACAATGTCAATCTGGAACCTTCCTGCCGTATCGGTCAGTGAAGTGAATACCAGTGAATTGTCGTTGACATTGGTAAACGTCACCAGTGCATGTACAGCAGGAGTCGTGTCGGGCCATTCGATTGCCATGACCGTACCCTGTATTTTATACGTCTGAGCCCCTGCGGTCTGATGCAACAAAAAAAGCGAAGAAACACATAGTAATAACACCTTCATTGTTATTATTCCTTTATGAGGATTATATGTTCTGTCAACATGTGGAAATTCGAAATGAACGGTATCTTCTCCACCGCGGAATGCTATGTCGGTAAAATGTTAATGTGTGGATGTCCCCTTACAAGTTGAATAACATAGTGATTTATGTGCTTCAACTAAATGCATTTTACTTTAAAATTGTATAATAGTCAATAGAAAAATGGGGGGGTAAAAATTTATTTTTCGTAAATATTTTTATTTTACGAGTTTGGATTTTTAGTGTATTTAGAGGGCAGGGGGCGTTTGGTATGGGCCATGGTGCGTGGGGCTTGGAGCACCTGGGATTACTTTGATAGTATTATTATTTTTATACCGGCTATTCAAATATTTGGGCGATATCCGGTAATTCCACTCTGACAATCGGATATCTCCCCGTCTGCCTCAGATGCCGGAATTCACTGTATTGCAACAATCCGTGCATCGATTGCGGTTCAAGTGCGGTCGCGATCAATAATTTTCTCAGTTGATCCGTCGGAACGAGTACATCCCCCTCACTTGCTACGTGAATCGCCGGCTCCTTGCGGAGTTCCGGGACGATAACATCGGTTTCTTCCAATTCTATTGTCGATAACTCTGTGATAATGTAATATTCACCGCTAAAAACCTCACCTGCTGCAAGTTCCCTGAACAATATATTGTGTTTCCGGAACAAGTCGATGACGCGATCTTCAGTTGCCGGAATAAGATATGCACCGGGAATAGTCGTTACCATCTCCTTTACGACGAGAGGATAATAATGTTCGATTTCAGCGGTCACGGTATCACCGATCTCGTAACTCTCGTTAACGGGAACGACGCTCAGTGCCGGAAAGGAAAGAACACTGCTGTCTTTTTCGCGACGCATGGTGAGTACAAATTCATTATTCGTGCCTGTTATTAAATTCCTCCGTGCCGTTCGGACAACGGCTGAAATATCGGCTTTTTTATCCTTACAGAATTGCAGCAGTGATTCGAGTGCGAGCTGTTGCGCGTCCGTTCTGCGGCGAATATCGTCGGTCGGGGTTCTCCCGTTCTTCCCTTCAAGAATAAGCGAGAAGGTATTCAGGATGCCGAAACCCTGCCGGCCGTCATTGATGCTGGTTGTACTGTACCGTATGCGGTCGGGCGAACCGACGAGATAGTTGTGGAATGTGTATCCCGCTCCGGTCAGGTCACGTTCAACGTACGGAAGGAATTCTTTTTCCGAAAACAGTCGAATCGTTTCGTCGATATTGAGGTTGGTAACAAGTCCGTACTGCTCGTCAAAAAGCTTAATATACCCGTGCTCGAGCCATGACCGACTCCACGGCTGATACTCATGGATATCGACGGTAATATACGGTTCCCAGGTATCAAAGAGATTGCGCAGGGCAATGGTCTCGGGTGCGTTCAAAATGAGATGACTGCGATTAAGATCCACGTTGTCTGTATTTCTCCGCTCGTGCCGTTCGGCGCCGTCGGGATTTACCTGCGGAACGAGAAGTATATCCAGATGTTCGAGCAGGTCGTTATACTTCCCGGCAGCGAAATCACGTGCAAGTACGAGTACGGCTTCTTTTCCCGAAGGTTCGTTTCCGTGCTGCTGGGCGAAGAGTAAAACGATCAGTTTATCTCTGCGATCCTGACCGAATTCACCGTTGCTGATTTTCAGATATGGGATCATTCGCCCCTCGACCGAATAACCCAGTGTATCGATGGCAATAAAATCACTTCGACGGTCAAGTTCCCGGACGA